>JAFDXA010000411.1 GCA_018268185.1 Bacteroidota bacterium | reverse complement strand
TGATGTCTCAATGTCTTCAATGTGCTCCGCAAAAAGCGGGTGCATCACCATGGGTATATGCTTTCCGCTGTTTACATTTTTTAAACTGAAGTTACCGGAGGCATCTGTGCGGGTAAATCTCTCCATTGCAGAAGACTTTACAGAAAGCACCGCTACAACAGCATTTTTTACGGCTACATTTGCTGTTGTGTCCTGTACTTTTCCACTAAGATTGCTGGTTTGGGAGAATAGATGTTGTGTACATACGCCGAGGACCAGCGTAATGAGCAGTCTTTTCAACATGGGTTGGTTTTTTGTTTAAAATGGCTATAACTTCCAATAAAGTTGTGTGAATTAATTCAGCCATGCAACCTAAGTATTCTTAAATTTACGTTAAATGGCTTTTTTACCAGCCTGCATAAAACTTGATAAATGGCGTACGAAGACGATAATTTTATTGATACCGGGAAGCATGTATGGAATTATTCGTTCTTTACAGACGAGGATATAAGGCTGTTCCAGGAGGGGATGCTCCACAATGCTTATGAGAAATTCGGGAGCCATTATCTGCGTTTGCTCGATACAGATGGATTCTACTTTGCCGTTTGGGCTCCCAATGCCGATAAGGTTTCTGTAGTGGGCGATTTCAATGGGTGGAAGAAGCAATTGCATCCCCTGTATCCAAGGCTGGATAAATCGGGTGTATGGGAAGGATTCATCCCAAGGCTTGATACCGGCATCAAGTATAAATATCATATCACGGCGCCCGGTAATTTTGAAGCCAACAAGGCCGATCCCTTTGCCTTGCATTGTGAATTCAGGCCCGGAACTGCTTCCATAACATGGAACCTGGATAAATACTGGCACGATGGTCATTGGATGGCCAACCGCAGGAACAACAACTCGCTCAATGCTCCCTGGAGTGTTTATGAAGTGCACCTGGCCAGCTGGATGCGTCCCGAGAAAAACAGGGAAGACGTTTATACCGGCTATGCTGATATCGCCGAAAGGCTGGTTCCTTACGTAAAAGCAATGGGCTTTACCCACGTGGAATTCATGCCTGTGATGGAACATCCTTATGATGGCAGCTGGGGTTACCAGGGAACAGGCTATTTTGCACCTACATCACGTTTCGGTACACCCGAAGCATTCATGCACCTGGTGGATATGCTGCACAGCAATGGCATCGGCGTTATACTCGACTGGGTGCCCTCACATTTTCCGCATGATACACATGGGCTGCATCAATTCGATGGGGCATATACTTACGAGTACGAAGACATGCGCAAAGGCTTTCACCCGGATTGGAACAGCTATATCTTCAATTACAAAAGAGGAGAGGTAAGATCATTTCTCATCAGCAGCGCTCACTTCTGGATGAAAGTTTATCATGCAGATGGCATCAGGGTGGATGCAGTGAATTCGATCATCAGGCTCGACTTTTCCCGCAGGCCGGGAGAATGGGAACCCAATGAATATGGTGGAAATGAAAATATTGAAGCAATTCATTTTCTGAAAGACCTGAATAATATTCTATACCGTGATTTCCCCGATACACAAACCATTGCTGAAGAAGCCTCAGACTGGCCCGGTATAACATTATCCACAGCCAAAGGGGGATTTGGATTTGGTATGAAGTGGATGATGGGCTGGATGCATGATACTTTCAAATACTTTAAAATTAAACCTGAAGACAGGGCACATGCACAGGATAAATTCACTTTCAGCATCATGTATTTCTATGATGAGAAATTCATGCTTCCGCTGAGTCATGATGAAGTTGTACACGGAAAAAGCCCGATGCTCTACAAGATGCCGGGAAACGAATGGGAAAAGTTTGCCAACCTGCGTTTGTTGTACACATATATGTATACACACCCGGGAGCCAAATTGCTTTTCATGGGAAATGAATTTGGTCAGACCAGCGAGTGGAACTACAAATCTGAACTTGATTGGGAACTGCTTCAATACGATGCTCACAACAAGCTGCAGGAATGTGTGAGAACATTGAATCACCTGTACAGGAGTTATCCCGCATTTTACGAATACCAGTTCGACAGGAAGGGATTTGAATGGGTGGCTATTGAACACAAATACGAGGGTGTGATCGCTTTTAAAAGAAAAGGGAAGCACCGCACCGACGACATACTGGTGGTGTTGAACGTTTCCAAAAACAATTACCCGGAATGGAAACTGAAAGTAAAGGGAAAAGCACATTGGTCGGAGTTATTCAACAGCAACGACACGGCCTATTGGGGCAGCGGGGAATATGTTCGTAAGCCGCTGGAAGTCAATGTTGTTGATAAAAAGAAGAAGATCTATGAAATAAACCTGGGCCTTCATGCGTTATCAGCTGTGATCTTCCGCTAACCCGGAATGTCCTAAGCCTATATCAACACCATGAAACCACTAATATCCACACTTCTGCTGTGTGCAGTGATACCTGCATACGCTCAGCAAACCGACAGTTCCCGTATTTATTTACAGAAAGGAATAGAAGAGAAGGAAGCGCACCGCTTTATGGTAGCTGCTGCAAACTTCGACAAAGCCATCTCCTTCAATCCTTCAAATAAAGAAGCCTACCTGCAGAATGCCTTCACGCAGCTTGAAATGAAGCGTACCGATGCAGCCATGCAGCACTTCACAAAAGTATATGAGCTGGATCCAAAAGACAAGACTGCGATCAGGGAGTTAACCAACCTTTACTACAATTACAGGCAATTCGATAAAGCCATTGCCTTTGCAGGTATGATGCCTGAACTTGATAATAGTAACAGAATACTCGGACTGAGCTATTACCATACAGAGGATTATGCACAGGCAGCCAGGTACCTGCTTGCTTACCTGGCAAAAAATCCCGCTGATGCGGAAGCCACGTACACGCTTGGCCGCAATTATCTTGATATGGAAGAATACCTGAAGGCCGTTCCATATTATGAGAAGGCCGTTCAGCTCGACCAGGCGAAAAACGTATGGATGTATGAACAGGGATTGTTGTATTTTACCTTGAACGATTTCAAGAAAGCATTGGCATCATTTAAAAATGCCGCTGCTCATGGCTATAATCAAACTAGTGATTTCAAAGAAAATTACGGATACGCTTCTTTGTACAGTGGTGAATATGAAGCCGGCGAAAGTGCATTGATGTCTATCTGGCAGAAAAAGCCCGGCAACAAAGATATACTCCGTGATATGGCGGAAATATTTTACCAACAGAAGCAATACGATAAATCACTTGGTTATTGCCAGAAACTGATGGAGATGGATGCTAAAGATGGCAAGGCGTTGTACCAGGCCGGGCTTTGTTTCCAGAAAAAAGGAGAGAAAGACCGTGGCCAGCAGATGTGTGATAAAGCGATCGAAATGGATCCATCACTGGAAAGCCTCCGGAGAAAAAAAGAAATGGTTGGTTTATAAACCACAACAAACAATATTGACAGCCTCGTTACTACGGGGCTTTTTTATTTGCCGGAGCATTGAATATCTCTGCGATCATGCACCGGGCGCTTCCGCCTCCAGCAGTTTCTATAGCGGTTAATGGAACATGCAGCAGCTCATTATATTTTCCCAGCCTGATCTTCTGTACAGAACTGAGGGAGTTGTATGCCCGGCTCGACATTATAAGGAAAGGCTGGCCGTCTTTGTTCACAACCTGAAGCATGTTTCCTGCAAAATTATTGACCTGTTCCATACTGATATCAATGATCTCTTTACCCGTGATGGTGAAACAACTGATCAACTGTTGCTTTTCAGGTTCTGCGGTTACAGCATCCAGGCAAACGATCGCAAATTCGTTGCCAATGCTCATCATTACATTGGTATGATAAATGGCGGAGCCGTTGTTGTCAAAAGAATGAAAAGTAACCGCTTTATAATCCATGATACCGCAAAACTCTTTTACAAGCGTTTCGCTGGTACGGGGAGAAAGGCTGGCATAAGCAATACGGTGTTTCCTGTCGAGCACCATACTTCCGGTTCCTTCCAGGAACCTGTTTTCATTTTCATGTACACTAAGGTCGTGAATATGTGAGATCGTGATCTCATTCCTCAGGTGATCCAGTACAGAAGATTTTCTTTCCAAACGCCTGTTGGTAGCAAACATGGGGTGGAGAACCAATTCGCCTGTTTCATGAAATGATATCCAGTTGTTGGGAAAGATGGAATCAGGTGTAAAGGGTTCGGGTGTATCTGCAATTACACTTACATATATCCCTTTCGCTTTTAAAAGTTCAACCAGGATGTTGAATTCTTCCAGGGCCAGAGCCTGTACATTTTCGCCGGTATCAGCCTGGAAACTGTTATTGACAGCAGTTTCGGCATTGAAGCCAAAATTTACCGGTTGTATCATCAACACGTGGTTGCTGTTCTGCATAAGTTTAGTTGTGCGCTTTGCCAAATTCCATCTCGCCGGCTTTAATAGCCACAGGGAGATCATTTTCCCTCGGAGGGATGGGGCAATTGTAGCCGGTTGTGTAGGCACAATAAGGATTGTATGCCTTATTGAAATCAAGCAAGAGTGAATTATTGCTGATATCACTGATCAGTATATCAATATACCTGCCGCCGCCGTAACTCTTATCGCCACTGGTAAGATCTGTGAATGGAATGAAAAGATAATCTTTGTATGCATCCGTTGCCATCAGTTTTTCATTCTGGTACACGGTGAGCTGCAGGTCTTTGTTATCAATCCTGAATTTTAAAATGCCATACCGGAAAAAATGTTTGCTGATCTTTCCACTGGTAGGCATGTTAAAACCAACACTATCGGTGATTCGTTCAAACCTTGCTGGTACCCTGTATTTTTGCTGAATGGGGAAGAACCTGAGGTATTTTTTGTCAAGACCTTTTACTACCTCATGTGTGTCTGCATATTCTTTCTGGTACAGCCGCATGCTGTCAACATAAGTATGTTTTTGCGAAAAGACTGTTGCAGAGAAGGTAAGGAGTAATATGATTAATACTGATCTCACTGCTTAGTTCATCATCAAAACGTTTACGCTTCTCTGCAGGATATTGAAGGCGATCTCTGCCATCATATTCTCCTTATCGAGGGTTGGATTTACTTCAGTTATTTCAAAACAACAAACCTTGCGGCTTTGCATGAATTTACTGATAAGATCTTCAGCTTCTCTTTCCTTGAGGCCATTGCTTACCGGTGTGCCGGTTCCTTTTGAAATAGCAGAATCGAGGCTGTCAACATCAAAACTCACATAGATATCTGAACAATCGCTGAGGTAACGAAGTACTTTTCGACTGATGTTCTCTGCACCATTGCGCCTCACTTCACTGGTGGTGATCACTTTCATGCCGTGCTTTTCGATCAGGAATTTTTCTTCTTTCTCAAAATCTCTCAATGAAATGAACACGATATCTTCCGGCAGCACTTTCGGGTGGATCTTGCCAATCATTTTCAATTGGTCCCACAAACGGGCTGTTTTTTCATCTACGTCGTGCACTTTACATTCCATATTGTCTTCATCAATGGCCGTACTTAAGGGCATACCATGCATGTTGCCGGATGGCGTGGTGTATGGGGTGTGCAGATCGGCATGGGCATCTATCCAGATAACTCCCAGTTTACTTTTTGGCTTTGCCATTTTGATACCGGCAATAGTTCCCCCGGCGTTGCTGTGATCGCCACTCAATACAACCGGGAAAAAATTATTCTTGATACTGTCGCATACGGATTTACTAACCCGCTCGTAAAGATTCAACACACCATGTATACGTTTGGCAAAAGGCGATTTGATGGGCTCAAAAAGGAGGCTGTTCTCTGTTTCGATCTTCTCAGAAGGGAAATGAATAAAAAAATTGCTCATGAAGTCGAGGGCGGCGATCTTAACCGCATCAATACCCATACTGGCACCCCTGGTACCGGCACCGATCTCGGAAGGGACTTCTATCAGTTTAATATTTTTCATTACAATAATTTTATAACTGCAGGAAAGGCAATCGTTTGATGAATGTCAAATCTACAACTTTCCTTGCAGAGGCTGTAATCCTGGAGTTAAACACCGGTTCCCTGTAAAATTGAATGAAAAATAAAGCCTGGTTATAAACGGATGAACCTGCTGGTGGTTCCGTCCATAAAATCGTCGGAAAGAAACAAAGTACTTGTTACCACAGTTTCTATCGTCATATCGGTATCCGCAGGATCAGAGAAATCAATATACTGTTTGGATGAACCGGTATGAGGACATTGGCGGTCGAGAATGGTGAATGTGCCGCTGGAACTAAGTACAGCATTGGTATAAAAAGCATATTGATTGTTATTGCCGAGTACCAGGGTTACTTCCTTGCCGGTTGAAGCCGGGGTATCGTGGATATGAGCGGCGATGCCTCCATCCGTGTTCGTCCAGCGCCAGGTACCCGCAAGACTGGTATCAGCTACCGGTATATCATCTTTTTTGGAGCAGGAAGAAAACAATCCTGCCATGCAAACTGAAAATAATAGTACAGATATTTTCTTCATCGAAATGTTTTTTTTATAAGACGTTTGTTTTCATTTGAATGCTGCCCGCACCTGCAGGAAAAATTGTTAAAAAATAAAAGCCGCTGAATAATCAACGGCTTTTAT
>JAFDXA010000410.1 GCA_018268185.1 Bacteroidota bacterium | reverse complement strand
GCACTCAGTGAACCAGCATCAATAGACAATCTACGCCTGCAGGCGCGGGATGAACTCTATATATTTACCCGCGGAGCCGGTCGTCAGGAACAGCTCAGCCCGATCCTGACCGAATTGCAAGTACAGGCCGTGCGCGACGATGAAGCTGCAATTGCGGAGATATCGGGAGCCGTGCGTATGCCCGGACGTTACCCATACACGCCGGGCATGAAGATCGCCGATCTCGTTCGCATTGCCGGTGGTTTGGCAGAATCAGCCTATACACTGGGTGCAGAACTGAACCGATACCGGGTCGTGGATGGCAAGTTGCGTGAGGTGGATCATGCCAATTTCGTGTTGGCGGATGCGTTAGCCGGAAAACCAGACGTCAATGTCCCACTACAACCGCATGATCGTCTCGTTGTGAAGCCGGTGACGAACTGGGGTGAGCAAGAGTTCGTGACGATAAGTGGCGAAGTACGATTTCCGGGAACGTATACGATACGCAAGGGCGAAGCTCTGTCTAGCGTCCTGAAACGGGCAGGTGGAGTGACTACACACGCATTTCCCAAAGGTGCAGTCTTCACCCGGGAAAGTCTACGTCAGCGTGAGCAGGAGCAACTGGACAAGCTGGCAACACGCATCGAGGCAGATCTGGCCCAGTCTCAGTTGGAAAAAACACAATCTCCATCAGGGGAAGGCAACGCACCAGTCGATAAGGAAGCGATTGCGGTAAGCCGGAATGTCGTACAGCAGATACGGAGTACGAAGGCGCTGGGACGCTTGGTCATTGATCTGCCTGCTCTGCTGGCTGGACCGCAGATCGCAGGTTTGTCGCGAGACGCATATGAAGAAATCGACATTTCTCTACAGCCGGGGGACCGGCTTGTAATACCACGTGATACTCAGGAAGTAACCGTGCTTGGAGAAGTATTTCATGGCACTTCGCATTTATTCCGAAGCGGTATTGCTCGGGATGAATACATACGGTTAAGTGGGGGGGCGACACGTAAGGGGGATTTGGACAACATTTTTATTGTGAAAGCGAACGGAACCGTTATAGGCACCGGGTCAGGATTGTTAGGAAGTGGCATCCTTGCGCGGACCTCGACCTATAGTGACATAGAGCCTGGTGATACAATCATAGTGCCACTCGATATTGAGCGTGTTAAGCCACTCGCATTCTGGAGCGAGGTTACAAAGATACTTGGACAAGTAGGATTGTCGGTTGCGGCTTTCCATTCAGTCGGTGTATTGTAGTGGATAATCGATCAGAAACAAAACACTCGGTGCTGCCTGGCGGGTATTTTATACCCTATCCATTATTGCAGCAGACAGACATAAAGGAGTCTGGTTTGACCGGATTTTTACGTGTGCTTGGGGCGGAAAAGAAATTAATCTTTTTGCTTACAATTGTGAGTATTGCTGTTGCTGTTGCTGTGGCTTTTCTGCTTACGCCTATTTACAGAGCAGAAATACTGCTTGCCCCAGTATCAGATGATCCGAGTGCAGCTTCCTCTGGGTTTGCAAACCAACTCAGCGGTATTGCATCATTCACTGGAATAAGTCTTGGCGGTAATGTGGGTGGTAAAGACGAATTCATTGCAACCCTTCAGTCTCGCGTATTGATTGATATCTATGTGCGTGAAAATAATTTGCTGCCAATTATTTTTGAGGACGATTGGGATAATGGTGCAGGTAAGTGGAAAGATAATGATTTGTCTAATGTGCCTACGTTATGGGATGCCTACAAGTTGATTGAGAAGAAGGTGCGGCAGGTTACAGTAGATAAGAAAACAGGTTTGGTAACCTTGGCTATTGAGTGGAAAGAACCCGAGCTCGCGGCACGGTGGGCGGATGGACTAGTGAAGCGTGCAAACCTCTATCTGCGGCAAAAAGCAGTTGAACACGTGGAAAGTAATCTTGCATATTTGCAGGAGCAGGCGCATAAATCAAATTCGGTCGAGCTTCAACGAGTAATTTACCGTTTGATGGAAGCCGAAGTGAAAAAAGCCATGCTGGCTAATGTTAATGAAGAGTTTGCTTTCAAAATAATTGACCCTGCAGTTGTGCCGGAGGAGAAGGTGCGACCAAGACGGGCAATCATAATTGTTGTCGGCGGCGTTCTGGGGTTTAGTGTTGCATATGCGGTTGCATTAGTGCTTGTCAGGCGGAAAACAAAACCTGAAACTGATGCTCAGTGCCAATAGATGTGTGATGATTATTAACCCGGCAAACAAACACCAATTGCATCCGCTATCCTTGCTGAGCACCTGTTGATTGTTTGAGGGTTTCCCATGAACAAGCCCGATGCGCGCACATTATCGCAGGAAGTTCAGAAATCATTGCGCGAGCAAGCCATCCGTCTGCATGAGCAAGGCAAGTCCTGGCAGGAAATATCCGAAATCGTAGGAGTGAATATCTGCACGGTCCGGTTATGGGGCCGGCGTTACCTGGCGCAGGGCGAGGCGGGACTGGCCAGTGGCAAACGTGGACGGCGCAGTGGAGAAGGACGCAGTCT
>JAFDXA010000040.1 GCA_018268185.1 Bacteroidota bacterium | reverse complement strand
TTACCTGAGATACGGTTTCCCTTCAGATGAATACCTGTTCCTGCAATCGGGTTTCATGCGTGCTTTTACTTTTGATACTGAAGGCAATGACGTAACAAGGGCCTTTTACGCTTCCGGCAATGTTGTTTTTGAAGTATCTTCTTTTTTCAACAGAACCATTTCCAGGGAGAATATACAGGCACTTACAGATTGCAGAGGCTGGTCCATTACATTTGAACAGTTGAACAGTCTCTTTCATAACATTCCCGAATTCAGGGAATTTGGCAGGGGCATTCTTGTGAAAAACCTCACAACCCTGAAACAACGCATGCTTTCCATGATCAACGATACAGCTGAAACCAGGTACGACGCTTTGGTAAAAGGCAATCCTGAAATATTTCAGCATGCCGCTTTGAAACACATCGCCTCCTACCTTGGAATAACTGATAGCTCATTAAGTCGCATACGTGCAGCCTATCAAAAAAAATAACGGTTTTTCTCTTTCTTGCCATTTGGCAAGGGCAACAGGTGATGAATGTGTTTCTTTTGTACTGTAAAATTTACAGCAATGAAAGATATCCCCTTCTATGTGCCGTTTACATTTTTTATTTCTGTTTTAGCAACAGCCTGGTTCTTTTACCGGGCAACCACTGGTTCAATAAAGATCATTTACCTGTTTGTAGCCTGGATGCTGCTTCAATCAGTTATAGCCATCACAGGCTTTTACACAGTAACAACATCAATGCCGCCCCGTTTTATATTCCTCGTACTGCCGCCATTGATAATCATCATTATTTTATTCAGCACAGCTAAGGGCCGTCGTTTTGTTGATGGTTTAAGCAGTAAACAGTTGGTTTGGCTTCATACAGTGCGTATTCCTGTTGAGTTGGTATTGTATTGGCTCTTTGTTGGTAAACAGGTTCCACAACTTGTAACTTTTGAGGGCAGCAACTTTGATATCCTGTCGGGTATTACCGCTGTTCCTGTTGCATGGTTCGGATATCATAAAAAAGCATTCCCCCGATGGTTATTGCTGTTGTGGAATTTTATCTGCCTGTTATTACTGCTGAATGTGGTTGTTCATGCGATATTATCTGCTCCTTTCCCTTTCCAGGTATTTGGTTTTGATCAACCCATGCTTGCTGTTCTGTATTTTCCTTATGTTTTGCTGCCGGGCTTTATCGTACCGCTGGTGTTGTTATCGCACCTGGTTTGTATAAGGCAACTGGTAATAAAGCCATAAAACCTTACATGCGGGTATGTTATGAGTGAAATATGTCTATTTTCGCAGGCATAACATTTTAAACCCGTAAATGCAGCCTGGCTGCTATCATCATGAAACATTTTTTTATTGCTGCGATCCTTCTCAGTTCATCAGTAGCTTTCAGCCAAAGTAAAAAGTTCAATTTTAAACTGGGCAGTGAATATGAACTTCCAAGAAGATCCGAAGACCTCGCATTTTTTGGAAATGATAAGGATGGCATTGTAAACCTTAGCCTGAAGAAAGATGAACTGAACATTGTTCGTTTCAATCCAAAGACCTTAGGCCAAACAGACGAGAAAACGATCGTTCTTCCCGATGCCACCCGTAATTTAAACAGTGAGATCGTTGTTGATTTCGGCACTGATTATTTCTGGATCCACAGCGACTGGGATAAAAAGGAAGAAACCGAGAATCTTTATTACGATAAGATAGACGTTGTATCCGGCAAGATCACAGTTGCCAACCAGAAAATGCTGCAATCAACAAAGATCGCAGGAGTTATGGCGGCTACCGGATTTTACTCTTATAAAACAGTAGGCAAGTATAAGTTTGATTTCAATGCTGATACTACCATGATGTTGGTAAGTTACAGGCTGGTGCCTGAAGAAAAAAACGATCGCAAGAATTACGACAGGATCGGAATACATGTTTATGACAGGACAATGAAAAAATTATGGGGAGGAGAATTTACCATGCCTTATACCGAGGCGGTGATGGATAATTCAGATTTTTCCATCGACTACCAGGGCAATGCTTACCTGCTTGCAAAAGTGTATGATTCTGAAAAAAGAAAAGAACGTGATAAGGAAACCGGCAAGCCCGCTTATCACTACGAAGTTTTAAAGTTTACCAAAGACAGTAAAAAGATCATCCAGGCCAATATTAATCTTGATGATTATTTTATCAGGGAATCTTCACTGATAGAAAACACAAAGCATGAAATGATCATTGCCTGCACTTACAGTAAAAAATCAAAAAGCAATGGAACTGATGGTGTTTTCCTGGCAATGCTGGACCAGGAAGGGAAAGTGACAAAATATATGGATGGCTATTATGAATTCCCTTTGGAAGAACTTCAGAAATTTGAAACAGCGAGGAAAAGGCGTAAAATGGAAAAAAAGGACGATTATGAAGCGCCGAATATCCGTGTAAGAAATGTGGCTGTGGAAGCAGATGGCAGTGTATTCATTGCCTGTGAAGAATATCACATGGAAGTAGTTACCAATTACAACGGGCGCTATACAACAACTACCTATTATTACTATTATGATGACATCATTGGGTCAAAAATAGATTCGAAAGGAAAATTTTTATGGGTGAGAAAGATCCCGAAAAGGCAGATGGGAACCAACCGATATGCCACGCTCGGTTTCAAATTGGTTACCGACCCATCCGGCTACTACTTCCTGTATCTTGACAACAAGAAGAATATTGACCTTCCGGATGATGAAGCTCCCAAAAGACATGAAGATGGCTTTGGAGGCCAGGTAGTAGTATCGAAAATTGACAATACCGGGAATGTTTCCAAGGAAATTGTTTTTGATACGAGAGAAGAAGACATTATGATTTTCCCCCGCGATTTTGATAAGATCAATAAAAATCAATTCATCGGAAGGGCGAAAGTAAAACGTGGCAATTATATGCCGGTGTTGATTACGGTGAATGAGTAACTTTGAAACAATATCACGACAGGCATTTTTATCAGAATTCTGCTATTATTGGCAGCAGCAATCTGCTCATACAAGCATTATTCAGTAAAATCTAAGAGTTAATTTGTATGTATTTTAAACATCTTTTTGCAACAGTAGCGCTGTTTTATTCATCACTTGCTTTCTGTCAGAAAAAGAAAATTACGTTCAAACTAGGGGTTGAATATAATATCCCCCAAGACTCAGAAGATCTCACATTTTTCGGGAATGAGCATGATGGTTTCGCAAACCTGAGTACCAGGGGCAAAAAAATCAATATTATCAAATTTGATCAGAAAACCCTGGCCCAGATAAGTGATAAGACTTTTGAAGTTGATAAGGCTTCAAAGTATATGATTAGTGAAATTATAGCTGAATCAGGTAACAATTATTATTGGATACACAGCGATTGGAACAATCTGGAAACAAGTGAATACCTGTATTGCGACAAAATTGATATGGCATCAGGAAACATTACAACAACCAATCAAAAGATGCTGGAATCTACAAGAATGATAGGAAAAACAATCGGTTATTACCTTACGCCTTATAAATACAGTTTCTTTTTTAATGCCGATACCAGCATGATGTTGGTTCAGTACAAGCATCGCACTGCAGAACCCAATAACAATGAGGAATTTGGCAGAATAGGCCTGCAGGTTTTTGACAGGAATATGCAGAAAGTCTGGGGCAAGGAACTGATCATGCCGTATCGTTATCCATTAATGGACTGGAAAGATTTTTCGGTCGACTACCTGGGGAATGCCTATATACTTGCCAAAATTTTTTCAACAGAGCGCAGAAAAGAGAAAGATAAAACTACAGGCAAACCAGGTTATCACTATGAGGTGCTGAAGTATACAAAAGAAAGCGATGTGCCTGAAGTGACAAGAATTGACCTTGAAGATTATTTCATACATGAAGCTTCTTTGACTGAAAGTAATGCTCACGATATGCTCATTACATGTACTTATAGTAATGACCCAAATGGATACAGCGCAAAAGGGTTCTTCCTTGCAAAACTCGATCAATCGGGCAAAATAAAGAAGTACATGGGCGGGTACTATGAATTTCCCATGGGAGAAATGCAGAAGTTCGAATCACCCTCAACAAGGCGTAAAATGGAGGAGGCTGGTGGCTTTGAACTCCCCTTTCTCGCTATCAGGGAAGTTCTTAATGAACCCGATAACGGTACTTTTATTGTTTTCGAAGAACACTATGTATCCCCCGGAAGTAAAGTTTTCGGAAACGCTCTCAGGAGATCGGATAGCGAAGTTTACAATGATGCCATTGCATGTAAACTCTCCCCCGACGGCAAGTTGATGTGGACCAGAAAAATTCCTAAAATGCAACAAGGGTGTGGCGGCTATGCAGACATAGGTTACAAACTCTTTACAGATTCTAGTGGCTACTATTTCATATACCTTGACAATCGGAAAAATCTCCATCTTACTGAAGACGAGGAACCAGATTTGTTTTTGGACGCATATAATGGACAACTGGTAGTAACCAAGATTGACAATTTTGGGAATGTTTCAAAGGAAGTAATCTTTGATGTCAAAGAAGAGAAGTTCATTATTTATCCAGGCGACCTTGATAAGATCGGAAAGAACAAATTAATTGGCCGGGCCATAACAAAAAGAGGAATCTGCAACCCTATTCTTTTTAATTTTGACAATTAAGCAGATTTGTAACCCTACAGGATACCCATTTTTTCCGTGCTGGTTTTATCCACACGTGTGAATGCAATGAATATTAATGCTTTTTGGCACTTATGTTGCTGTTTATTAATACTTAGATTGCAAGTCAACAAACCAACAATCCCATTCGCATGAAATTCCTTTTACCCCTGGCTTTCCTTTTTGGCATCAGTGTATTGTCTCCGGCTCTTTTTGCACAACCCGTTGTTTCATTTACATCAGTTATCAGTTCCGGGTTGTCATCTCCCATGCAACTTGTACATGCCGGCGACGGAACCAAAAGAATATTTATTGTGCAGAAAGGAGGCTCCATCCTTGTTTATAAAAATGATTATACTTTAACCGGCACTTTTTTAACAGTTTCTGGTCTTTCAACTACCGGGGAGCAGGGATTGCTGAGTATGGCTTTTCATCCAGACTATGCATCCAACGGATTTTTTTATGTGTATTATTGTAATGCAAATGGCGACCTGGAACTGGCACGTTATAAAGTAAGCGCCAATGCTGATGTGGCTGACGCGGCTTCTAAAGTGATCCTCATAACAATTCCACACCCGGGCCAAACGAATCACAATGGCGGAGAGCTGCATTTCGGTAACGATGGTTATCTCTATCTTTCAACCGGCGACGGCGGCGGCGGTGGCGATGTTCCCAACAATGCACAAACCACTTCTGTGCTGTTGGGTAAGATATTGCGCTTTGCTGTAAACACATCCAGCACGGCTCCATATTATACCATTCCTGCAGACAATCCCTACGGCAATGAAGTGTATGCTTACGGGCTCCGGAATCCTTTCCGCTGGAGTTTTGATAAAGTTACTTACGACATGTGGATCAGCGATGTTG
>JAFDXA010000409.1 GCA_018268185.1 Bacteroidota bacterium | reverse complement strand
GGTAGCACCCGGGTATGCTGCTTATTTTTACGGAATAGATTCCAGCTCACTTTCCACAGCTTTTGCAGGAGAACTCAATACCAATTATACTTTAAAAGTGATCGCAGAAGGCGAGGAATATAATGCCTCCGTTAAAATACCAACATTGGCCAGCGTTCCGGATACGATCTATTTCAAACAGGCTCCATTCAACCCGGACACAACAAAAAGGGCCATGTTTGTAAAAGCACATGAACCCGCCGGCCTCGGTAATTATTACCGTTATTTCACCAAACTGAACAGCGAACCATTTTACCCGGGTTATAATTCTGTATTTGATGACAAGATCCTCGACGGTTCAACTTACGATGTTCAATTTCCCCAGGGCGTGAACAAGAATGATGTTCCAAAACCCGACAGCATGTTCTATAAAGTTGGCGATACAGTTACTTTCAAGTTCTGTAACATTGATAAGTCAACCTACGATTTCTGGAATACCTGGGAATTCGCTTTCCAGAGTATTGGCAATCCCTTTTCCCAACCCAATAAAGTGCGGGGTAATATTTCCAACGGGGCGCTCGGTGCATTTTCTGCCTATGCAGCCTGGTATCGTACCCTGATCGTGAAATAGTTTTTACTGCCTAATTTTGCGCATTAATTTTATGGATACAAATACAAACGAAAAAACCGGGTGCCTTATCATAGGATCAGGTCCGGCAGGATATACAGCAGCAATTTATGCTTCCCGTGCCAACCTTAAACCCATCCTGTACCAGGGCATTCAGCCGGGTGGACAACTGACCATCACCACCGAAGTGGAGAACTACCCCGGTTACCCCGAAGGCATCCAGGGCCCTGAAATGATGGTGCATTTTGAAAAGCAGGCTGCACGGATGGGGGCTGATATCCGTTACGGGCTGGCAACCCAGGTTGATTTTTCATCGCATCCACTGAAAGTACAGATAGATGAAGAAAAATGGATAGAAGCGGATAGCGTGATCATAAGCACCGGGGCCTCGGCCAAATGGCTGGGTATTGAGAGTGAACAGCGGCTGAATGGTTATGGCGTAAGCGCCTGTGCTGTTTGCGATGGATTCTTCTTTAAAGGAAAACCGGTTGCCATCGTAGGGGCAGGGGATACTGCAGCGGAAGAGGCATTATACCTGTCTAAAATATGTAGCGAGGTCCACATGATCGTTCGGCGGGATGAAATGAGGGCCAGCAAAGTGATGCAGGAAAGGGTGAAAGCAACGCCGAATATCAGAATATACTGGAACAGCGAAACTGATGAAGTACTCGGTTCAAATAAAGTAGAAGCGGTTCGCATCAGGAACAATCAAACAGGGGAGAAGCTGGAAGTGCCGGTGAATGCCTTTTTTGTTGCCATCGGCCATTCTCCGAACAGTGATATTTTTAAGGGCTGGCTTGAAATGGATGAAGCAGGATATATTAAAACTGTTCCTGGTACATCCCGTACAAATATTGAGGGGGTATTTGCCGCAGGAGATGTGCAGGATAAAGTGTACCGCCAGGCCGTAACAGCTGCAGGCAGTGGTTGCATGGCGGCGCTGGATGCAGAACGTTATTTAAGCGCCAAAGGATTGCATTGATGTTTACCATTGAACTACATAAACTGAATTTCTTTGCTCATCATGGTATTCATGATGAGGAAGCAATAACAGGAACCGATTTTGAAGTAGATGCATCGATCGGTTTTGAACCGGGGGAGAAGATCACATCATTAAAATATACCATTAATTATGTTGATGTATATGCGGTGATCGAAAAACACATGAAGCAGCCTGAAGCCTTACTGGAATCATTGGCCGAAAAAATGGCTGACGATATCAGCAAACTGGATGACCGTATTCATACAATTAACATCAGCATAAAAAAATTACATCCACCGGTTAAAAATTTTACGGGGAGCGTTGGCGTTACCTATACAAAAACATACTGACCATGAAGTGGCTGTTCGTGCTTTTACTGTTAACAGCCTCTTTGCATCATACGCAGGCCCAGGATATCACTGCATTGATAAAAGAGGGCAACAGGCTGGAAGCTATTCCGGATGAAAACGCTGCGTTCCACAAATTCAGGGAAGTGCTCAAACATCAACCCCTTAACATGTACGCCCTTTGCCGCAGCAGCGAATTGTGCAGCCGCATAGGCAAAAGGCAAACCAATCCCAAAGTACGGGCTGATTATTACAATGCAGCTAAAACCTATGCAGGTATCGCCCTCAAGATCAATCCCAACGATGCCGATGCCAATTGTGTAATGGCTATTGCATTGGGCAGAAGTTCTATGTCGAAATCGGGCAGGGAAAAGGTTGAAACAGCCCGGGAAATAAAAAAGCACCTCGATGTTTCGCTCAATTCAGATCCCACTAACTTCAAAACATGGCATATACTGGGCCGTTGGGAATACGAGATCGCAAACCTGAGTGGTATGGAAAGAACCATTGTGAAAATCCTTTACGGCGGTATTCCCCCGGCATCCATCAAACAGTCGATCATTGCTTTTGAAAAATCACGGGCTCTTCAGCCGGGTTTCTTGCTCAATTATCTTGAAATGGCACGTGCTTATAAAGATGATGATCAAACACAAAAGGCCATCTATTACCTGAAACATCTGCTCACTTTACCTAACCAGACAGAAGATGATCCTGCCATTAAAGAGCAGGCCAGGAAATACCTCGCAGAATGGAAATGATCTTTGGCTTCAGTATCCGCTATTTTACTATGCATCTTCAGGTTTCCAACGTTTTGTATTAAACATTAAACATTTTACATTCAAGAGATTCCGCTGGTCAAATAACCCATTCCTTTTGTTGCCGATTCCCTTATCTTCGGAACAACTAAACTCAACCGGATGAAAAAGTTTTTTTCTGCCTGCCTGCTATGTAGTATCGGGTTAACAGCCATGGGCCAGGAAACGATAAACAGCGTGTATGATCCTCATGAGCTATTTGCGCCATTGCCATACCCGGTTTCCGGAACCATAACGCGTGCTGCCACCGGCGAACCGAACGTTGGTTACTGGCAGAACAGGGCTGACTATAGCATCAGTGCAACACTGGATGATGCGAACAACGAGATCAGCGGAACCGTAACGATCACCTATAAGAATAACAGTCCGCACACACTTGATTTCCTCTGGCTGCAACTTGACCAGAATCTCTTTAAGAAATCGAGTCGGGGGCAGGCAAGGATGCCGGTTGGAGAAAGCAGCCGCTATGGTGATGCTTCGAGCAAGTTTGAAGGTGGATATAAGATAGCATCAGTAAAACTCGCCGATACGAACAGTGATGCTGATTACATCATTGATGATACCAGGATGCAGATCAGGTTACAGAAACCTTTAAAACCGGGCGGAGATATCACCCGTATTACGATCAGCTATTCATTTAAATTGCCGGAGTATGGTGCAGACAGGTGTGGTATTCAGAAAACCGTGAACGGTAATATCTATGCGGTGGCGCAATGGTACCCACGCATGTGTGTGTTCGATGATATCCAGGGATGGAATACTTTGCCATACCTGGGCCCCAGTGAATTCTATCTTGAATACGGCAGTTTTGATTTTAAAATAACAGCGCCTGCTTCGCACATTGTAGTTGCCAGCGGTGAACTGCAAAATCCTGCTGAAGTTTTAACTACAGAACAACTGAAAAGATTCAATGACGCTAAATCGAGCGATAAGACTGTTATTATTCGTTCAGCCAAAGAAGTTACCGATCCTGCTTCAAGGCCATCCGGCAAAACACTTACCTGGCATTATAAGATCGACAATGCGAGGGATGCATCCTGGGCTTCTTCCAGGTCTTTTATACTGGATGGTGCCAGGATCAACCTGCCCAGTGGTAAAAAAGCTTTTGCTATAAGTGCGTACCCTGTAGAAAGTGATGGCAAAAAAGGATGGGGCAGGGCTACTGAATACACCAAGGGCAGCATAGAGAATTACAGCAAACGCTGGTTTGAATATCCTTACCCGGTGGCTACCAATGTTGCCAGCAATGTCGGCGGTATGGAATATCCCGGCATTGTGTTCTGTGGTATGAATGCAAAAGAAGATGGACTGTTTGGTGTTACCGATCATGAGTTCGGGCATACCTGGTTTCCCATGATCGTTGGCAGCAATGAAAGAAAATATGGCTGGATGGATGAAGGCTTCAATACATTTATCAATTCACTGGCGGTAAAAGATTTTAACAACGGCGAATACAAAGGCAGCGGCCCATCGCATGAATTGCTGTTTCCGTACATGTTCAATGCCGGTTCTGAAAGCATATTCAATACTCCGGATGCTATGAAGGAAGTGAATATCGGCGCTGAACTTTATTACAAACCGGGATACGGCCTGGAATTGCTACGGAACGAGATACTTGGGCCAGACAGGTTTGATTATGCATTCCGTACTTATATCAACCGCTGGGCATTCAAACACCCCACACCGTGGGATTTTTTCAGAACCATTGAAAATGCGGCAGGGGAAGACCTGGGTTGGTTCTGGCGTGGCTGGTTTATAGAAAATGCAAGTCTCGACCAGGCCATTGTGAAGGTTGAGTATGAAAACAGTTTGCCAGCCAATGGCGCTATTGTTACTATTGCAAATCTTGAAAGAATGGCTATGCCTTTACTCATCGGTTATGAAACAAAATCGGGGCAGAAGGGAACACTTAAGTTGCCTGTAGAGATATGGAACAATACTTTAACCTTTAAGATAAAGATACCGGTGACCGAAGAACTGAAATCTGTTACCATTGACCCGGAAAAAGTTTTTCCTGATATCAACTATAAAAACAATAGCTGGGAAACTAAGTGAGTTGAACATTTGACATTAAACGTTCAACATGTATATCACTCTTTCCATTTTCCGCTACGGAGAAACCAGAACGACATGCCGAATATGGTTATCCAGTAAATGAATTCATTGCTCCACGCCACGGCTAGGGAAATGTAATGTAGCTTCATGAATATCCATGTGTAAACGAGGTATGCTGTAATAGCAACGATCTCAATAAGCAGGTTCATTTTTGTTTTGCCGGTTCCGGTAACTCCATTAAGCCAAATATTGGCAATGCTCATGAATATGAGTCCGAGCGATACCACCCTTATCACCGGGATGCCTTCATGGATAAACTCTTCCGATTGCCCGAACATGTGAAAGAAAGTAAGCGGGAAAAGATTCAGCATTAAACACATCAAAGAGCAAAGGCCAAGACTCCACCAAGTGATCTTTTTGATGGCTTCCAATACCTGGTCTTGCCGTTGCTGCCCCACAAGATTACTTACCATGGCATTGCTGGTGCTGGCAAAGGCCCAAACAAAAACACCCACCAGTCCGAACACATTCCGCATCACATTGCTGATCGCTTTGGCGGTGGTGCCTCTTTCTTCGATCAAAAAGAAAAACACCAGCCAGGTTGTTACACTGATGATGTACTGAAGTACCAGCGGCGTTGCCACAGCAAAAACCTCTCCACTGGTTTTCCTGTCTCGTTTGAAATTTTCCAGCAGGTTGTATTTGGCCTTAAGCCCGGTGCGGAATAATACCGTGTACACTACCACCATCCCTACAAATTCCGCGATCACCGAGGCAACAGCAGCTCCATTGAAACCCATCTGCGGGAAGCCGAAATTTCCGAAGATGAGGATATAATCGAAGAGGATGTTCACCAGTGCCTCCGTTACAAACCCGATCAGTAAAAACCTGCTGTTGAGTGATGCTACAAGAAAAGCATTGCCCATCTGGAACAGGTATAAAAATGGCAGACCGAATATCCTGATCTTGAGAAAACTCATTTCCTGTGGATAGGCAGCGGGATCTGCTACGGCTTTCAGTATGAAAGGGGCAATGAACCAGGTAAACAGGATGCATATCAAAGAGAATTGCAGGCAGATACGAATGCCTTGCGCCAGGATGGTTTTGAAGGTTTCGGGACGCCCTGCGCCGGCATAACGGGAGAAAACGGTCTGCATGGCATTGTTCAGCCCATTACCCGCTACTGCAAAGATCAGGTAAAACACCCCCGTGATGCCCGCATTGCCCAGCGCCTCGTTGCTCAGGCGTCCCAGGAAAATATTATTGGTGAGCATATTTACCTGGGGTATCAGTATGGCAAGTGTTATCGGCAGTGCTATTGATAAGATCTGCTGGTTATTGACCTGTACTTTTAAGTCATTATTTATTGTGCCTGCACTTCCCATAAAGTCAGCAAAATTATCTTATTTTGCCAGCCAAAGTAATTTATTTGAAACCTGCTTTCAATATACTCCCCGATGCCGGCGATAAAGATTCCCTGCACCTACTCATTGAAGTAGGGGAAGAAGGGATATCTTTTGTGTGGTACAGTAAATCTCCTTCCTTTGTACAGGGGCTGGCTGTTTACAATTTCCCCGACGGTTTGGGGTATAGCGGTATTGCAGCTGAAATAGATGCTATATTCCGGTCGAATGGCCTGCTCAACAACTGGTATACATCTGTTACCATCTGCTATGATTTCAAAGAATCATTGCTGTTGCCTGCGGAATACAATATTCCGAATGCCGCCGAGGAAATGCTGAACCTGGTATATGATTCGGGTGATATGGAGGATATCAGGACAGAACCCATTACAGCAACGAGCATGCTCAATGCCTATGCGGTTGATAAAAAAATTGCTGCCGTATTGCTCAATAAATTCCCGGAAGCTGTTACATTTCATTCCAGCAGCCTGCTGTTGCAGAAAATGCAGGCCAATGGCACAGAACTTCATTGCATCATTTTTCACAATACCCTTAAAGTGTTCCTGTTTAAAGAAGGAGCTCTGCAGTTCACCCAGCAGTTTCATTATACAAAGCCGGTGGATGTTTCTTATCACCTGCTTAACAGTTGCGCTCAATATAACATCAATGGTTCAGAAGTGTCACTTTTCCTGAGCGGTATGGTAGAGGCTCATTCAAACCTTTACAACGAGATATACAAATACTTCCTCAACATTCAATTTGAAAGCCAGGATCCGGGCATCCATTCGCATGACAGGATCAGGTTCTACCCCGAACATTTTTTCAGTCATTTAATTGCGATGGTATCATGCGTATCATAAGCGGTTCACATGGCGGTAGAAGGATCGCACCACCGGCTAAAATGCCACATACCAGGCCAACTACCGATATTGCAAAAGAAGGGCTATTCAATATCATTGAGAATAACCTTGATATAGAGTCGTTGAAAACG
>JAFDXA010000408.1 GCA_018268185.1 Bacteroidota bacterium | reverse complement strand
CCTTCTCGTTAATCAATCCCCCAGGCTGGTTGCTAGTAGGGTCAGGCATGGTAGGGCGAAGTTTGAAGATTGCATTTGTCATCGCCCCCGTTGTGATACTTGGCTGTGTGATTGGACTGCCCTACGGAGCGAAAGGCGTGGCATTGGGATTCTCGGCAGCGCTGACGTTGTGGATCGTTCCGCATCTTATGTGGAGTTTTCACGGCACTGTGGTGTCATTTCAAGACGTGATGAAAGTTGTCAGTCGACCGTGTATCTCGGGAGCTGTCGCGGCAGTATGTGCCCTAGGGACGACATCGTTGGTCAATCCGGGAATTTCGCCGCTTATGACGTTGCTCGTGGGAGGTGCTGTGCTTGTCGCTGTGTATGTTTGGATGCTGCTATTTGTCATGGGACAGAAGACATTCTATCTTAATCTTCTTCGCGATTTGAAAAACACCCCATCGGAAAAGATTAACGCCCTATCCTAATGCTCAAGGTAGCCATCACGATAGTCTTCAATAAATCCGCGTGCGTGTTTTGAGATGAGAGGGGAGATCTAATTTGCGATCTAACACTATTAGAAAATGTGAACCCGCTCTGCTTCGTGTGGGAGATCTTGTCGAGGTCCGAAGCGCGCCTGAAATACTCGCGACTTTGGATGAAAGAGGTGAATTAGACAATCTGCCATTTATGCCGGAAATGCTGCAATTTTGTGGGAAGCGGCTGACCGTTCACAAAGTGGCGCACAAGCTCTGCGACACAATTAGTGCAAGTGGTAATCGGTGGATGAACAATGCCGTTCATTTGACCGGTTCGCGCTGTGATGGTTCAGCCCACGGCGGATGTCAGACGGCATGTTCGTTGTATTGGAAGGAATCTTGGCTCAGGCGCATAGAAGATCGGTTAACTCCCACTATTAACCCTGCAAACCTGCCAGCCGGAGGCGATAAAATTACCATTTTAGATAGAGCTACTAGGAAGCCAATGGGCCAAGATGGAGAAGAGCATTTCTCTTGTCAAGCAACAGAACTGCTTCGCGCTGCTCCCTGCTCTATTCGATTCTTCAATCTGCGCCAATACATCACCGACCTGAAGACTGGCAATGTGAATATCGGCGAAGTACTTCGAAGTGTATTGTTCCACCTTTTCAATATTTATCAGGATCGAAGCAAGCGCGTGTTGCCATCGTGCCTCACTCTAAAAGAAGGCCTATCGTGGGGATTTGTCAAAGGATGTCTTGAAGGGAGTACACCAACGGCTGCGCTGGATTTGCAGCCTGGTGAGTTGGTTCGTATAAAGACAAAAGAAGAAATAATGCAAACTTTGGATTTAAGGCGACTCAATAGGGGTATGGGATTCGAAGAAGAAATGGCACGTTCGTGTGGCCGAACAGCCCGAGTGACGCGGCGTGTTGAACGTTGTATCGATGAAAAAACAGGAAGACTGTTAACGATGAAAAACCCCTGTATCGCACTCGAAGGTGTGGTTTGCGAAGGCGTGTACCATGCCAACTGTCCTCGCGAGTTTATTCCGTTTTGGCGAGAAATTTGGCTAGAGCGTGTTGAAAAAAATCCGAATCAGACTGCGGCTACTGCCAAAGATAACAGCATGAGCTGTGACCAGAGTTAATCCGTTACGAATGCTTATCAGACTTTGCTGAACTGTGTGGGAGAAACATGGCTGCGCCTGCTTCTGTATGTGATTCGCTGGTATCGGTAGGTCTTCCTGTCCGCAATGGGGGGGCGACTCTTGAGTCAGCCATCAAATCCGTCTTGACGCAGGACCATGAACGGCTGGAACTCGTCATTTCCGACAATGCGTCAACCGATGACACCGAGACTATCTGCAGGGATCTGGCGGCCTCTGACAGCAGAGTAAGATATCACCGGCAAGAACGTAACATCGGATTGGTAGCGAATATCGCTCAAACCATACATCTTGCCAATGGAGCATTCTTTCGGTGGATCAGTGACGATGACTGGCTGGCACCACAATACGTCTCGAGCTGCCTCAAGGCTTTTAGTAACGATAGTCGCCTCATTCTTGTTACTACGCAGATCAACTATATCAAACCTGATGGCACTACACACACTCGTTTGTATTCTGGGACCAGTCTGTCTTCGAACGACCCCATCGAACGGTTCTATGCAGTCACTTCATATCTGGTTGACGGTATGCCTGTCGATCCGCTTTACGGGCTCATGCGAAAAGCCAAGGTGATCAGTATCGGTAGAACAAGAGGGAAGATGATTCGTGAAGATGCCGTATTTGCCACTCAGTTAGCTTTAATTGGACCATGGGGGCATGTACCAGAGCTGCTGGCAAATCGGCATCTCGGATGCGAGCGCCTCCCTGTGCTGGCTCGTCGTCTTGGCGTGCCTGTTTGGCAAGCGTATATGCCTTTCTACCTCCAGTGTCGTGAAACGCTGCGCTGCATAGAAACGGGAAACTATACTCCTGCCCAACGAAGGAAAGCTCGTTTCGCGGTGGGCAGAATGTACATGCGTTTACACTATGACAAAGTCTCGTATCGCATGCGTAAGTTGGCACAAATATTTGCTGCAGTCTAGAACTCTCACTCCGTCATGGGTATTCAAAGGAAAGGACTAGATGCGCTTGGGAAGGTCGAAGATTGTTCGATGGAGGCGGATTCGGGAAACTCTTCTGGCAATGCTCTCCGAAAGGATCATAGGAACTCTTGATAGGGCTTATCGGAGACGCTCTGCCATAGTTTAAATTTTTAAGCTTGATCAAAATCGTCGCTTTGCCGAAGAGCAATTTAATGTTTTCCGAATGGCACATCTTCGCATATGGAAAAGAACACGAGGCTTAACTTAAGAATTGATATTGCCTCACCATCAGCGAAGCTGCCGCTGTTCTTTCAGAATCGATATATCATGTTCGAGAGTTAATGGCTCTGTTGTAATGAAAGCATGCCAATTCACGGTGCCGTGGGTTTGTCAGGGAACCGCTAAACAATGAGCTCCAAGAGGATAAATAAGACTATATGGATAGACCTGGACAATTCACCTCACGTTCCGTTCTTCGTTCCCATAATCAATGAGTTGGAGAAGAAGGGCCATACAGTGATTCTAACGGCTCGTGATACTTTCCAGGTGATCGGGCTCGCAGATTATTACAAACTAAACTACACAAAGGTTGGAAGACATTATGGTGCCAATAAGCTATTAAAGATTTTTGGTACGGTCTGGCGAAGTGTTCAGCTATGCAGTATTGTCTTTAGGCATAAGCCTCATATCTCTATGT
>JAFDXA010000407.1 GCA_018268185.1 Bacteroidota bacterium | reverse complement strand
GCGAAGTTATATGCCATCACAAAAGTATGTAGGTGAGCCTTCAACTGATCATGTGAATCATAGTAATAGCGTTTCACAGTTGCTTCTTTGATTGTTCTATTCATGCGCTCGACCTGTCCGTTCGTCCAGGGATGTTTTGGTTTTGTGAGTCTGTGTTCGATGCCATATTCACTACAGACGCGATCGAAGATATGCATGAAGGCGTATTTATCACGGGCGCGATTGGCGAACTGGATACCGTTGTCGGTCAGGACGGTATGGATTCTGTAAGGGACGGCTTTAAGCAAGTTACGTAAAAAATCCGCCGCGATCATCTTTGTGGAACGCTCATGCAGTTCGGTGTAAGCGTACTTTGATGTACGGTCAATAGCGACGAACAAATAAAGCTTTCCTTCTTCCGTTTGAACTTCCGCGACATCAATATGAAAATAGCCAATCGGATAGTTTTTAAATTTCTTCTTTGCAGGCTTATCACCTTCGACATCCGGCAATCGGCTGATGCCGTGACGTTGATAACAGCGATGCAAGGTCGAGCGTGACAAATGCGGGATTGTGGGCTGCAGCGCATAAAGACAATCATCCAGCGGCAGAAGCGTATGCCGCCGGAAAGCCACACACATCGCTTCTTCCTCTGGCTTCAAAACCGTGGAGGCAGGGACCGAAGGCCCCATCGGCGCATCATGGACAAAGTCACGCTTGCGCCACTTGGATACGGTTTTCGGATTGATACCGTACTGCTTCGCTAGAACATTCAGGCTCTCTTGACTATGTTGTATCGCTCGACGCACTGCCTCCGTCGTACGGGCGCTTCCATGCAGTATTTGTCCCATAACTCCTCCTTTCGTAGCTGTTCATATATTACACCAGCATACCGTGGGACTAAACAGCTAGGTCATTTTCAGGTAAGTGATTTTACACGTGGTGAGGATCGATTCTTCTTCGATGCAGAAAAAATCGGAGTTAGCAATCTAAACGACTTAATAAGTGATATAACGAATATTAATCAGAAACCTACGGGTGTTGATATAGAGTTTGGTCCAAATGCATCCATTGAGCTTATCGGAATAAATTTTAATGAAATTACGGCAAATATGGTTATATTCGCTCTTTAGGATTTAATTGATTAACTCTAACATTTAAATGATTACCTTACTTATTATTACCCAATAATCTTTAATCTATTGAGTAGAAGGTTGAGGGGGCACTTGTAACCAGCCTCCGGGGCAGTATTCAATGTAGGGATAATATCCTTCAGGGTCTCGACAATAGTACCAATAATTGGATTGTAATTGAGTCGAAGACGGCATTGCAGGCTGTTGCTCAGTGTATGCTGGTGGTACTGCAGGTACTGCAATTGTAGGCGGGGGTGGATATGCATAATAAGGCGCCCCATAACCATAGCCTGATCCATAGCCAAGTGATAACCCTAGTCCGTAACCTCCAAAGCCATAACCCAAACCATAACCATAGCCTAGAAAAATAATGTTTGGACCTCGAAAGCGCCCAATGGCACCACCGTGATAATGACCTACGCCACCGCCACGATAATAGCCGATACCACCACCGAAGTGGTCGCCACCACCATAATGACCTCCAATCGGATGTCCGGTAATGCCGCTGCTTGGATGCCACCCACCAAATTGCCCTCTGCCGGTACCGGCACCGAAGTGTTCTCCACCCATACGTCCTGAACCAAAACTACCACCAAAATGCTCTCCACCTGCGCGCCCTGAGCCGAAACCTCCACCTGCATGGCCGCCACCATCATTACGAGCCCATATTGAAGCACTAGGGATTAGTCCTAATGCAATAACAAAACACATCACACCAATCTTTTTCATGACCAGACGAATATGAACACTAGCGCAACCAAAAACCACCCACTTTCCCATTTCTCAAGGCCATAAATTGAAGAATGTCATCATGCCGATCATTAAATTCAAGCTTCCAGACATAAACCTCAAATCCCTGCTGATTTAGTTTTGTTAAAAATGTAACGGTATAGCCTTGCTTAAGGCGAGAAGTAAGCGATTGACTGATGCTACTGAGCATTTCTTTGGTCATTCCCTCTTGGAATGCTTGATCACCGGCTGCGATAAAGTCAGGGTATGAATTAGTTTGTATCGCTGATAGCATGCTTTGCATCGTAGTTTCCACGGATTGCGGTGCTAATAGTGATCCGGATGTTTGTGCATATCCTTGTGACGAAAAAAGCAATAGACAGAAAATGAGAAAAGCAGTGAAGTTCTTGGGGGATAACATATACATAAAATCCTCCTATGAAAATAATCTAAGAGTGCAGAATAATTATTGAACTAGAAGTAAGCGGTTACTTATCTGCAAGTTTTTCAATATAGAACAATAATCTGCTTGGTGCAATAAAGCACTGTGTTTTGAGCAATTTATGGGGAGAATCAGTTCATTTTGCTGTGAAAATTGAATATTTTCATAATTTCTCACCTATATACCACTCATAACTCTTCCATTTAATACTTCTGTCATGCTGCTGTCATTCCGCTGCGTAAAAATTACACGGCATTCCTGTATTAATATTAATCATCGAATGACTGAATCTCATCAAACCTCGTAGGAAATTAACATGACAATTTACAAACAAAAATCAAAAATAATTCTGCCAATGTTTTTGGCAATCTCATTGGCAGCACCAACTGCAAATGCAGCACCGGTATTACTTGGTATTGGCAGCCTTTTAGGTACCGAAAGTGATTTATCAGGTTTGACAGGCATACTTGAAAGTGGAGTTTCCGCTAATCTTCTAGGTGGAATGGGTTCTGGTTTTGCTTATGCCGGCAACAATACTTTCCTGGCACTGCCGGATAGAGGGCCGAATGCTCTAGCCTATGCCGGAGGGAGTGCCGTGGATAACACGACATCCTATATTTCCCGTTTTCATACAATTAGCTTAAGCTATTCGGCAGGCACCACTCTACCTCTCACAGTTACAACTACTTTAAACAGCACCACTTTACTTGCAAGCACCACGCCTCTGACTTATGCAGCTGGCGCTGCACCTTCTTCAAATACAGCAACAATAAATTATTTCAGTGGACGTTCGGATAATTTTGGAGCTGGCAACTCACTCAATTCCAATAACGGACGCTTCGATCCGGAAGGAATTCGTGTTTCAAACGACGGCAAAAGTGTGTTTATCTCAGATGAATACGGCCCTTATGTTTACCAATTTGACCGTCAAACTGGCGAGCGTATCAATTCCTTCGCTTTGCCGGGCCATTTAGCCGTAGCTAACCTAAATTCAAGTGGTGCTTCAGAGATCAGTGGCAACGCCACTGGCCGAGTTGCCAATAAAGGTATGGAAGGGCTGGCTATTTCTCCGGATGGCACAACTCTATTCGGTTTTATGCAAAGCCCATTATTGCAGGATGGCGGTGACGGCGGACGAGCCAACCGCATCGTTTCGATAAATATTATTACCGGTGAAACGCACGAATTCGCATACGACAACCAGATCGGAACTAAAAATTACAATAGCAGCGAGATACTTGCTATTAATAATCATGAATTCTTAGTTCTCGAACGAGATGGCAAGGGTTTGGGCGACGACTCAAAAGCAACGATCAAACAATTATGGAAGGTTGATCTAAATGGTGCTACCGATGTAACTGGAATCAGTGGCGAAGCTAATCTGTTGGCCAATCAAGGTCATCCGGATAAGAGCTTATTCCTTGACATCAGAGCATTGCTAAACGCGAACGGAATTACCGATGCAAATATCCCCGCCAAGCTGGAGGGTGCGGCTTTTGGTGATGATGTAGTCGTTGGTACAGAAACTTATCACACACTTATATTAACCAATGACAATGATTTTTCAGCCGTTGCAGGGGATAATAAGTTTTTTGTGATTGGTTTCAAGGATACAGATCTTGGAGGTACTGTTTTTCTTCCTCAAGCAGTAGCAGCAATTCCAGAACCAGAGACTTATGCCATGCTTCTGGTTGGTTTGGGATTGTTTGGGTTCGTGGCACGCCGCAGAAAATAAGACGTACTGTAATTTCGTAATCAAACACGGGGGATCATACCCCCGTTTTCCTTGAGTGAGAGCTTTCTAAACAAAGACACCCCATAGAACGTAACAGAAAACGTTCCACGGGGTCGTTTGCTTTTGAAACAGGATGATGTTGCAAAAATAATAGCGGCATATGCACATCAAACTTTAAGTAAGTGAATTCCTCCGTCTTATCACACTTCCAATAACGCTTAACCCGATTAACAGCATGGCATACGCTTCCGGCTCCGGAATGACGGCAACGTGTGTAAATACAAACGTCTCATCGTCGTAATCAAAATCCCCCGCCGCGTAAATCCTCAAACCCGACATAAGTTCCGGCTGGAATACCATGAGCCGCATCGCCGGAAAATACCGCTGAATACACATGATTGATTCCGTCGGTGTTCAACACCTTATCTGAATACAAGACTTCCCCGGTGGTGACTACGTTTAACCTGAAAGTCAATACATCGCCTGCATGCACAGAGCCCAGGTTTGTTAATCAAGTTAAAAAAACTCGGTACCCACATGTACTGCTTTTGGTAATACACAGATTATGATTGATCCTCCAAAAAGATAGAGGACGGCTTGTAAAGCTTACCAAGTGATCTATGCTATAAATGAACAACCCTGCCCTGACGAGGTACAGAAAGGATAAAGGCATACTTGGAGAATATGATTTCTCGGATGAAAAAACTGATAGATTTCTTCGAAATTTAGTCCAATGGCACTCAATGAGATTGATTGTTATGGTCTTCTTCCATGAACTGATCAGCGATAATTAAAACCGGTCTTGAGTGCCAGGGTTTCCATTTGCCGCTTTTGATGGAGCTCAGTCGTGCCCAGCTGCTATTCGGAAATTTACCAGTGACTTCATCCTTGTGCCTACCCCACGTCATCCAGGTAATATGACCATCTCGTAGCTGCACGGACAAACATACATCTGGTTGCGGAAAATAAATCTTTTGATCCTGGTTTCACTACCACTGCACATAGGTACCCCTGCTACGTAAGCATATAGATTATTAGTCAGTTTCTAACTGATACCAATACCCAAAATTTATACTGCTAAAGGCGTCAACGTATAAACTCTACCAAATTTTCCTGCGGTACGAATATCTCCGCGTTGCAAGGCAGCACGAACATCATCTAATTTATATGCGTCTTCAATCGACAAATAAGGCGACCAGCCTTCTCCTGCGTCTATCAATTCGATCTCAACTTCCGCAATGTATTGGCCTTCTCGTACCAATTTCGTTAGATGTTTATTATTCATCATAATCTCCTCAAAAAATCATTACTCCACTTATCACAGTCAGGGCGATAAGCCGTAACGACAACAGCTGGCATGTCCGCATTTCTTGGAATACCCCACACTACATGGATTGGCTTGTTCTTTTCATCTTTTTGTAACACCAGCACACATGGGCCTTTCGGATAGTCTGGATAATCTTCCACGACTATTGCCTCACCAATACCAGAGAGAATATCTCTTGCAAAGATATTGTCGTGTGACAACTCATCATAACCATGTTCGGATATACGGACATCCCCGCTACCGACTAATGCTATAACCCGTTGTAAAGTCACACTCATGACAAAGTATCATCAGGTAAAATTATCAACACGAAATATGCCATCTATTTTTCCTGGAAATCATCACTCCAGCTTATCCTTTTATCTTTCATTGTATTTTATTTAACCTTCTTAAGTTCCATCTTCGACAACGAATCTTGGCAATTGGATCGGAACTGTATATTCGATCAAATGGTTGCATTGTATCAATAATAGCAAGCCAACTCTTGCAGTAAATTTTGATACAATTTTAAATGTTACAGATCGCGAAATTGATTGTGTCAGATTTGTGCCAAACTGCACCTGAAATACCATCATATGTAGCTGTGTGACACTGATTTTATGCTTGGCAAGCATTGCAAGTTATTGATTTATATAGACACAAAATTTATAGCTAGGTTTCGTAATCAGTAGGTCGGAGGTTCGACTCCTCTCAACAGCACCAATAAATCAATTACTTACACAATATTAACAATCATCAATCTGCTTTGGGGTTACGCAGGGGTTACATCGCAGAAAAATAACAACCAATAAAAAGCTGCATAAAAGCACTCCTCTCGAAAAATATTTTCTTTTTCTCTAAAGTTTTTTCTGAGTATCCCGATATAACGAATACGTTTACCAGAACGCCATTAAAAACAATGCTTCATAATGCTCCATCAGTCAGCCAAGATTCGCGGATGGCCTTGGTTGACTACTCCAAAACAAGTCTCAGCTAATTGATTCAATGTAATACATTCTCACTGCTGCACCACAATCTGTACTTTTCCTTGATACCCTTCCCATATCCACACCAGTAATGTTTCATGAGCGAACATACCATAAGCCATTGAAATACCACGCACTGAAGGCTATATGCCCCGAAAAATTAATGATATTTGACCTATATACAGCATAGATGTTTAAGCCTAACATGAGATTTTTAAGAGAATTTGAGAGCAATGAGGCTGTTTGGTTAGGCGATTGACGTAATGAAAATCACTGCAAGGGGAATAGCATGAGAGCATTTATTACAAAAATATTTTTTGCTGGAGCTGCAATCATTGGAATAGTGCCTACAGCTAATGCAACACTTGAATCAAGACTTGACGGCAAAGCTTATTATGATACTGAGTTGAATATAACCTGGGCCGCTAACGCCAACATGCATGGTGCGGGGGATTGGAATTATCAGAATACCTGGGTCAGCAATTTAATCATTGATGGAGTAAGTGGCTGGAGATTGCCAAGCGTAGATGTGAATGGGGACAATAT
>JAFDXA010000406.1 GCA_018268185.1 Bacteroidota bacterium | reverse complement strand
TGCCGGAAGGAACGGCCCGGAAAATATCATTCAGGCCATCACCGTTTGGTGTAAACGCATTGGGTATATGATAATCAGGACCTTCATAAACTTTTACAAATACACTGTCATAACCGATACAGCCGGCAATATCAGTCACCTTCAGGATAAATAATTGATCTTTTTTTAGTGTGGCCAATGGATTCTGGCTGCTGGCAAGATTGAGAGGTGCAGCCGGGCTCCATAAATATTCAATACCACCGCTTCCCATTAACTGGTGTGCTGAATTGAATACGGCAATGGTGTCGTTTCCTGCAAAAGCCCGCACAGGCGCCTGTACGGTTATATTTACATCATCTGATACAGAGAAATTACAACCGTAATTATCAGTAACTGTGAGTATATAGGTATAGGTTTTGCCAGGCGATAAAGGATGAACTGTTGTTACTGCATCATTGGGAGAAGCAATATCAGCCGCCGGTGACCATGAGTAATTTACAGTTCCCGACAGGTTTCCTGCATTGCCTCTTAATGCAGCATCGGTGTTTTCACAGATGGCTGTATCAAGCCCTGCAAAAACAACAGGCTTGCGCAGTACATTTATTGTAATGGTATCTTCCCTTGAACAAACTCCCCATTGTGCATGGAGGATATAAGTAGCGATATCAGTTGGCGACATGGTTGCAGTACTGATATTGGCCATATCAATGGTTGAAGGTGGCGTTACAACAGGATTCAAAGGCCTCCATGCCCATACAGCGGTTCCGGGATTGGATTGCGGTAACATTTGTACAGAGGAGCCGGAACAAATGGTTTTATCAGATCCCAGTGTAAGGAACATGGCATCCACCAATGCTACTGTTGCTGAGGCATTGGCAATGCAACCATTCGCATCCTTAACCTTTATGTTAGGATAAGTTCCGGGAGCAGGTGCAGAAAGCATATTGGATGCCTGGAAACTGATTCCTTCAATTGAATAGCTATATCCACCTGTTCCTCCAGATCCTGAAACAACAATGGTTCCATCATTGCCAGAACAAGTGGCAGCAGTCAGACTGCTTGCAGATGCGGATAGCAATGTGGGTGCTGTTAAAGTAACAGTGGTATCTTTTGTACAACCAACATTGTCTTTGATACGGAAGGTATAGGTTCCTGCTGTGAGCCCGGTGAAAGTGTTACCCTGGTAAGAAGTAAAAGGGCTTAATGCGTATTGATAACCGGGAACACCTCCACTGGCTGACAGAACAATCTTACCGGTTGCATCGCTATGGCAAAGCGGTTCGGTTTTAACAAGTGTTTCTGTAAGAGGGCTGTTTGATGTAAGTAAAATCGGGCCTCCCATGCCTACACGACCGGCGTTATCACTAAATCTATAATAATAAGTGCCGGGAGCAAGATTTGCGAATTGCGGGTTAGACTGTGTGTATGGGCCACCCGGTCCAGTTAGTACATAACTTAAAGGCCCTGTCGTTCCCTGGCTGTTTATTGTGATCCTGCCATCATTGATATTGGCACAAACCGGATTTTGTTGAGTGAATGAGGAAGGAATAGTATCCAGGGCAATAATTGTATTAGCCGTATTGGTTACAACAGGTAGATTATAATCGAAATAGATGGAAGCTTTATTAGGAATATCTGTAACAGTATTTGTTGGCAATGTATTCGAAGGTTTTACCCGGAATCTTACAAAACCATGGCTGGCCGGCTCATTAGCATTGCTATCGGGTAAGAATATATTGGTGAACTTAATAAACAATTTGTTGCCTGTGAGGGTTACTTTACAATTATGTGAAGTCGCATCCAGTTCCAGTGTATTTTGCTGGAGTAGGGGACTGAGCGTATCAGCAATGTAAATATTCACTGCGTAGGATGTTCCAACATTTTGAAAACGTACCAGGTAATCTATATAATGACCACTTGATACCTGGTTAAATGTTAACAATGGTGTTGCCTGTTTATCATTCGGATCAATAGGGGCTACCAGTATTACAGTAGAGGAATCCGTGGAGATACTGGTTCCTGCAGTGGCTGTTGCAATAGTTTTTATTGGAAAGCCGGGGACGTTAAAATTATTAACGGTAAAGTAGGAATCGAAAACTCCACCTTGCCCTGGACTAAGACTGCCAGTATTAAAAGTAAGAGTATTACCTGCCTGGGTTATCCCGGAAATGGAGCTGAAGTTATAAATAAGTAAGTTGCTGTACCCCGGCAGATTGAAATTGATTTTTATCGTAGCATTTACCGTACTGGTTCCCATATTTTCATACTGTATATTATAACTTAACGGTTCATTGGGTCTTGGGTTGTTGGAAGCTGTTATCCAGATCCTGATGCTATCAGCCACTGCCACCGGTTTCAGTGCTACGGTATCATTAACTATTGAAGTAACACTGCTGAAATTATAATTGAAAGTTCCCGGTACAGCATTATAGTAGGCTGGTTGCTGAATCGTAACCAGGTTTGCACCTAATGGAGCTGCAAATGAATATCGCCCATTTGCATTGCTGTATGTGTAAGTATTGCTGTTTAGTTTGACTTTTATATGTGAAGCAGAAGTTTCTCCCGCATCAAATACTCCATTGCTGTTATTATCATGAAATACGAAACCATTAATTAATGGGTTGTTGCCGCATGGGTTAATACTGAGGTTCTCACAAAGCGGAAATGTTGACCCGGCATTATGTATAACTATTCCGGGTACCCAATTGGGTAAACAGGCAACATTTGTAGATGTGATTTCCAGGTTATAAGGAATAATGCTATTTCCTGGAACCCCGTTCATAGCGGGCGGAATGTTGGGTAAACAGCCAATGGGATTATTGCCGCAAATAAGATACCTGAGCGTTTGCGGGAGTTGCGGCAATGCAGAAATTCCGGCATTGCTCACTGTTCCAAGTGGATGTACGGAAAAATTAAATCTTTGATCGGAGCAGTCAAGATATACAAGACCTTGTGGTAATGGAGGAACACTGGTGAGATGCAGTTTATTACACTTTAAGACCTTAAGAGATGCCGGCAAAGCAGGAAGGTTGAAAAATATCTGCACAGGTACATCCCCCGAAAGTCCCCAGAATTGATTTTGAGAACCTACATCAAGATATTCCAATGACGAAGGGAGAGCGGGTAAATTAAGTACAGAATTTTCATGACAGTCAAGATATTTTAAAGAGGCCGGAAGCGGGGAAGGTAAAAAATTCAGAGGACCAGCTAATGCTCCATTTTCTCTAACCTGGTTATTGCATATTAAAGTGTCAAGCCCGGAAGGAAGCGGTCTGTTGTGGGCATTAAACTTGCCGTAGGAAACATTAAGATATGTCAAAGAAGTCGGCCAATCAACTTCATCACCACTCCCCTGGAAATTATTGGAGAATTCAATGTATTTCAAACCCGGGGGTAATGTTGAAAGCAGTGAAGCTGAATAGGAAATTTGTACGTAAGGGTTATTGATATAACAATTGTTTGCAACCAGTTTTTGGAGTGTTTGAGGCAATTTATTCGGAAATACGGTTGTTGATTGATAACCGTTAAAAACATTGTTCGAACAATTCAGAAATACCAGGTTATCAAAATAAGCTAAGGCAGTGTAATTATTGGACCCGGAAAGTCCGTGAAATTCGAGACTATCTTCCGTAATAATAGCTGTACATGTTGTATCCAGGTCGCCTGCAGCATTAAAACAGGAAGGATACCTGTTCAGCAGGAAAGTCTTAAAAGAATCATTCGGTAAGCTGACATATTGTGCCTTCGTGATGCCATTTATGAGCAGGGTAAACTGGATCAAAATAAGCAGCCGTTTCATTTGAGTTAGATTGAGTGTATTGAAGATAAACAAAAGTCTGGGCAGATAAGGAGGATATTTTATCAGATATAGATATGTGTAAAATGGTTGCATAGAAATAAAAAAAGGCTCCGCAATTGCCGGAGCCTTTATAAATGACTATATAACTGTTATGGTATTAACATTACCGTTCCCTTTTTCTCAACGATTCTTCCGTTTTTATCAACTCCCTTGATGATCCATACATAAGCGCCCTGCGGTTGCAGTTTGCCCTGGTATCTTCCATCCCAACCTTTCATCCATTCGTGGGTTTCAAATACCAACTGGCCATAGCGGTTGAATATCCTCAGGTATTCTGTTGAAGCCATACCCGGAGGAATTGCACGGAATACATCATTCAGTCCATCGCCATTTGGAGTGAAGGCATTTGGTACATGGTAATTAGGTCCTTCAAATACCTGTACAAATACACTGTCGTAACCTATGCAACCGGCAATGTCAGTTACTTTCAGTACAAATAACTGATCGTGATTGAGGGTTGCAAGCGGGTTCTGGGCTGTAGCCAGGTTGAGTGGGCCCGCAGGACTCCAGAGGTATTCAACGCCACCGCTTCCCATCAACTGGTGCGGAGAGTTAAGTACAGCGATGGTATCCCTGCCCGCAAAAGCAGGCACAGGTGGTTGCACATGAACATCCACATCATCACTCACAGAGAAATTACATCCGTAATTATCAGTAACCGTGAGGGTATAAGTATGTGTAATGTCTGCTCCCGGAGGATATACAGTTGTAACAGGATCTGTAGGTGATGTGATATCTGCTGCAGGTGTCCACGAATAGTTAACCGTTCCTGAGAGATTTGTGGCACTTCCCCTTAATATAGCGTAACTGAGATGACAGATAGCCGTATCCAATCCTGCATTTGGAATTGGTTTGTGCAGCACATTCACAACGATGGTGTCTTCCCTCACACAGGTACCCCAATAGGCCTGCAATACATAGGTAGCCGTATCAGTTGGCGTTACTGTTGCTGTTCTGATGTTGACTGTATCAATGGTAGAAACAGGAGTGACCAGCGGATACAAAGGCCTCCACGCCCACACGGAAGTTCCCGGGTTTGTTTGTGGTAACATTTTTACAGACTTACCAACGCAGATGGTAGTGTCTGGGCCCAATGAAAGGAACATTGCATCAACCAGTATTACAGTCGTTGATGCATTGGCCAAACATCCATTCGCATCTTTTACTTTGATATTCGGATATGGGCCAACAGCCGGCGCAACAAATGTGTTCGATGCCTGGAAGTTTGAACCGTTGATCGAATAAGTATAAGCAGGTGTACCACCAGAACCGGTTACAACAATTGTTCCGTCGTTGCCAAAACAACTTGCTGGAGTAGGGCTGGTAGCCGATGCCGTTAATACGGTAGGTTCACCTAAAGTTACGGTTGTATCTTTTGTACAACCAACATTGTCTTTAATACGGAATGTATAAGTTCCTGTTACAAGACCGGTGAAAGTTCCACCCTGGTATGTAGTGAACGGACTTAACGCGTATTGATAAGGACCAACACCTCCGCTGGCGGTTAATACGATCTTTCCGTTTGCATCACCATGACAAAGTGGTTCTGTTAATACTATAGAAACATCCAGCGGACTATTTGTAGTAAGTACGATAGGGCCTCCCGATCCGGTACAACCCACATTGTCGGTGAAACTGTAATTGTATGCTCCGGGAGCGAGTCCGGTAAATACAGGATTTGACTGTGTAATGCTGGTAGCCCCGCCGGTAAGAACAAAAGTGTAAGGACCAACACCGCCTGGGTTTGTTATTGTTATAATACCATCGTTTATGTTGGCACAAACAGGATTTTGGATGGTATTGCTTGAGGTAAGGTATGAGCCTGCAGCTACAACAGGGTTCACGGTTACAACACCATTACAACCCGAAGCTGTTGAGAAAGTAACTGAATAGGTTCCTGCAGCAAGACCGGTAAATGTAGCCGTAGCTGCAACGCCGGTTTGAACAACAGGTGATGATAAACCGCCTCCTGTTAATGTTACCGTATAAGGGCCAACACCACCCGGGGTAACCGTAATGGTTCCATCGAATCTTGTTGGGCATGAAGTAGGCGTAGTAACAGCTGTACCTGTGAGTGCTGGGCCAACAGCTACGTTAATCGTTCCGGTTGTTCCGGAGCAACCTGCCGCATTCTGGAAGGTTGCCGTGTATGGGCCTGATGCAAGCCCGGTAAATGTTGCTGCAGATGCAACACCCGATTGCGTAATGCCACCAGGGTTAAGCGTGATGGTATAAGGGCCTTGAGCAGCACCGCCGTTTGGTGTGATCGTTACCGTTCCGTCGGCAGCGCCACTGCATGAAGTAGGCGTTGAACCGGTAGAAGCAAATATCGGGTTGCCGGAAGCGATCGACCAGGTGGAAGAAGTTCCGTTACAGCCAGCTGCATTGGTGAATGTAGCACTATAGATAGCAGGTGCCAGTCCGGTAAACGTAGCTGCAGTAGCAACACCTGTCTGCACAATACCTCCCGGGTTCAATGTGATCGTGTATGGGCCTTGCGCAGCGCCGCCGTTAGGAGTAATAGTAATGGTTCCATTATTAACTCCCGGGCAGGATGCATCTGTACCCGTAATATTGGCTGTTGGTGTACTACCGGTGAAAACTGTCCTGGTTCCCGTTTTTGTGCAACCTGCAGCATTGGTAAAGCTATAGGTATATGTTTGTGCTGAGAGCCCGCTGAAGGTTACGCTTCCTACCACACCGCTTTGGGCAAAGCCGCCGGGGTTCAGGGTAACGTTGTATGGACCGGTACCCGATGACGCGGTGAAAGTAATGGTGATGGTTCCGTCACTCGCTCCATTACAGCTGGTACTATTACCCGTTATGGTAGCGCTTGGCGCCACACCGGGGGAAACAACGATGTTTGCAACGGTTCCGGAACAGCCTGATGAATTCACAAATGTTACAGAATAAGTACCGCCTGCCAGTCCTGTAAAGGTGGCTGCAGAAGCAACATTGTTTTGAGTATATGGTCCACCCGGCCCGGTAAGCGTATAATTGTAAGGCCCGGCAGTTGCACCAAGATCAGGCGTAATGGTAAGGGTTGCATCATTTACACCGGGGCATGATCCCGCGGTACTGCTGGTAGTGGCCGTTAGATTCGGAATATTTGGAACATTCACGTTCAGGGTTCCGGTACAACCGGCAGATTCAGTGGCGCCTACTACATAAGCACCTGCGCCAAGGTTGGTCCATGTATAAGAGTTATTGTTGGTAACCTGCGGCGCATAGGGGCCACCCGGTCCACTGAGCGTAAAGGTATAAGGAGGAGTTCCGGCATTGGCATACACGGTAATTGAACCGGTTGTTTGTGCGCAAGCCGTAGGAACTACAACTGTATCCATCGGCATGGCCGGAGTTTTAATTACATTGATCGTATCGAGGCTGTAAATGGTAGCGCCCGGAGTTGGATCATCAATTTTCTGGTAAGTTGTTTTAATAACATAAACGCTTGCTCCGGAAGCCGGGCAGATATTCGGGAAAGAAGTTTCAAATGTGTTGGCATCAATACGGGTTGTATCACCTACTGCTACAACAGTACCGGTACCATCCAGCAATTCCACCTTGCGGTAAAGCGGAGCGCCGTCTTTGGGAATGAACCTCCAGGTTTCGTTCATGCCGATAGAACCCCAGGCTGGATCGGATGCTTTTCTACCGGGCGCCATTATTCCTTTGGTGCGTGTTTCATCCTGCATTCCGACCATCGCTTTTCCATCGTTCCAATCAGTACATATTTGCTTGTCTTTTATAAATACTTCCACAACTCCTGTAGATTCATATAGAATAATCTGGTGTGTATTTTCTATTAACAGATCGCAGCCGGTTGCTGTGTAAAACAAAGGGACTTTATAGAAACTCAATATCCATTTGCGATTAGGAGCTGTTCCAAATGTTTCGTATTTGATCTGTTTAGAAGGAGAGGTGGGATAGGCAGGATCAAGGTCATGATATGGACCCATAATAATAGCCTGGTCGTACAGCGCAGTAGGTAAATCCTGCCCGGGATATCCCATTCCTGAAGTCGCCGTAAGTCCTGAGTTATTCAAAATCTGATAGTGACTGAAAAGTGTTGCTCGGGATACATCAAAAGTGATATAACCATTGGTGCTAACTACAACAGAGTTATAGGTTGTGCCATAGAATGGGAAGTTGAAAGGCAGCGTTAAAACTGTTGAATACTTATCGTCTATCGTAAGGTTGGCAGAAGGTCCGGGAGCCCCGGGATCTACAAACGGCCGACAGGCAGAAGCTGCTGATACATTCTGAAGACTGTAATCACTTGCCAGGCTCCTGATATCCGGAAACCTGCCCTTGATTGTAAGGCATGACGCATTACATCCCAATAAGGTATCAATAGGACATGAAAACGATAAATTTTGTGACTTCGATGTGTAGATGCAGCACAGCAAAGTAAGCAGCAGTAGAAATCTTCTCATTGCTTTTTTTGATGAATGGATTTATAATATTAAATACAAGGTCTGAAGATACAGATTTTACGGCAAATTTGCATTCTCTTAACAACCTGGAAATAAATTAGGTGTAAATGTTGATAACTGTACCGGAAGGCCGTTTGAGGGGTGTTTATCAGTACAATTTAACTCACTCTGCCTCAATCTCATCACACAATAACCAGGCCGGGTTCCCGGCACCGGGTTTGCCCGCAGCAATGATACCATTATTCGTGGCCAAAACCTTGATATACCGACAACCTACCGGGGCAGTAAATTCAGCGCTGTATATGGCATTGACGGGGTGCAAAGTGGTTGATTCAGAGTAGTTTTTGCCATCGGTGGAGAAACGGGCCGTTACCGAAGAGGGCGCATAGATCCAACTGGCTTCCTGCACCAGCACATGGAGGCTGATCCGGGAGACAGCATCCTGTTGCCCAAGGTCAATGGTGGCTTCCATATCCGTTCCGCTAAATCCAAGGAATTCTGAAGAATGTTGCAAGCCCTTCCTGTTCCGGATACCATTTACCAATGTAAAAGCGCCATCCCCGGGATAACTTCCGGAAGCCGGGTTCGATAAACTGATCGTTTTACCCGTTGCCTTGTTGAAATGAAAATCCTGTATAAGCCAGTTTCCGATGGTTTCCTGCTTATCGTTTGCCAGGACTGCTTTTGCTGTACATGATCTGTTGATCATGATAGGGGCAATGTACAGGGTTCCGGTCTCCCGGCCGCTTACATCATAAACAATACGGGCATCCGGAGATTTGCTTTCCAGTTGCCATAAAACACTGCCATTTTCCGGTCCGGGTAATACAGAGGCTTTAATGTTATAATATGCCTTGCTGTAATTGATGCCAGCTTCAGTGAGCCTTTTGAAAAGAAGCGGTAACTTCTTTTCAAAAGCCGGCCAATCTCTTTTGCCTTTTTGAGTCCACAACACTTCACTGAGCGCAGCTATTCTTGGAAATAACATGTACTCCAGTTTCTTTTCATTGTGAATATGCTCCGACCACATATTGCCCTGGGCGCCCAGGATATGCCTGGCTTCCGATACTGTTATCTCTTTTGGTATGGGATCATAGGCATAAACATTTTCAATGGGGTTGTATCCTCCCTGTGTAACAGAATCTTCATCGTTTGATTGGGCATGGTTCAGGTAAAGCGGGTTCTGCGGACACATGATCACATCATGATCAAGCCGGGCAGCGGCTATGCCTCCCTGTTCTCCCTGCCAGCTCATTACCGAAGCATTCGGCGCCAACCCACCTTCCAGTATCTCATCCCAGCCAATAATTTTTTTCCCTTTACTGTTAATATATTGCTCTATCCGTTGAATAAAATAACTCTGAAGCGCATGTTCGTCTTTCAGCTTTTTATCCTGCATCAACTGCTGGCAAAATGCGGAACGCTTCCAGTATGTTTTCGGACATTCATCTCCTCCGATATGTATATAAGGGGACGGAAATAGTTGCATCACTTCATCCAGTACATCTTCAAGAAATTGGAAAGTATAATCAGTGGGGCAGAGTACATCATCAAAAACACCCCAGCTCTGCTGAACCTGTTTTCCTTTTGAAGTACCACTCCAGGCGGTATTGGGTGGAATGGGAGAGTCTTCTCCGGGGAAACAACTCAGTTGTGGATAAGCAGCAATGGCTGCAGAAGAATGACCGGGCATTTCTATTTCCGGAATGATGCTGATGTATTTTGATGAAGCATACCATACAATATCTTTTACTTCTTCCTGGCTGTAATATCCTCCATAATGAATACTGTCGTTACCGGTACCGGGGTAAGGGCCAATGATGGTGCCATTTCGGTAAGCCCCGATTGAAGTAAGCTTTGGATATTTTTTTATTTCGATACGCCATCCCTGGTCGTCGGTGAGGTGCCAATGAAAAACATTGAACTTGTAAGCTGCCAGGAAATCGATATATCTTTTAACCTGTTCAACAGAAAAAAAATGCCGGCTCACATCTAAATGCATACCACGGTAAGAAAAACGTGGGTAATCCGTGATAGAGAGGTTGGGGATGGTTAATGAAAAATGGTTGATGGGAAATGCAGAATTGTGAGTTGGCAATGTTGAATGATCTTGATCCACTAATTGAATGAGGGTTTGGATGCCATAAAAGATACCAGCTGATTTACCGGTAATGGTTATTGCATTATTGCTGACATCAAGTTGATAGGCTTCTGCTGTTTGTTGATGTACGTCTGCATACTTCAACAAGATTCTTTTTTTTGCAGTAGTACCTGTTGTGGTTGCAATTTTTAATGCGGGCTTATTTTGTGCTTTGAATAAACTGTTCAGCAATTCAGCGCAGGGCAACAACGATTTATCATTCACCATGATGATCGTATTGTTATCCAGAATGAATTTCCCTTCTTTTATAATCACGGAAACAGGTTCAGGAATAATAACAAGTTTATCCTGCGCCTCAACCTGCACTGCGGCGATCATTGCAAGAAGAAAAAAAATACCTTTCATCTGGAATTATTGTTTCAATACCGGTAACAGGATGGCAGATGGATTATCCTTATCATGATAAATGCGGATGTTAGCTTTTTTAAAATCCGTATCGGAAGCATTGGGTATGTTCATGAACTGTTGAGGGTTCCTGTCTACCAACGGAAACCAACTGCTCTGCACCTGTACCATGATCTTATGTCCTTTTCTGAACGTATGCGCTACATCATTAAGAGCGAATGCAACCCGGGTTATTTTGCCCGGTTCAAATGGTTCGGGCTTTTCATAACTGTTCCTGAATTTGCCTCTCATTACTTCGGCTCTTACCAACCGCTGGTATCCTGCCATCTGGAAACCTTTAGGAGCATTTTTCGGATTCACGCTGCTGTCGGGCAGCACGTCGATCAGTTTTACAATGAAATCCGCATCTGTACCGCTGATGCTTACCCGAAGATCGGCAGTGATATTTCCTGCGAGTGTTATATCTTCTGTAAGGGGAGTGGTTTCATACACCAATACATCGGGCCGGGTTGCAACGAAGCGCTGGTCTTCGGCCATGTAATCGCTGTTTCTCCGGGCGAAAATACCGTTGCTGTAAGGAACCGGTTTGGCCGGGTCGCTGGTATACTCATCGAATCCTGTTCCCGGGGTTAATGATAGCTTCCCGTTATCGGCCAGGTACCAGGCTGTGCTGTTGATGTTTTGCAGTGGCCAGCTGCTGTATTTTTTCCATTGGTTGCTGCCGGTTTCAAAAACAGTTGCTTCGGCTGCGTTGAAATTTCCTTTATCCTTCAGGTAATAATTAAAGAAGGCTGATTGCAGTGAATCCTGGAAATATTTACTGGTGTTGGATCCGAATTCCTGGTAAACGAACCTCGACCAGTCGGGTGCTGCCCATGCGCCATGTGTCCAGGGGCCCATCACAAGGCGAGTGTTGTTCCTGTTGCTTTGCTGTTCGATGGCTTGATACGTATGCAAGGCTCCGAAGAGGTCTTCCGCATCATACCATCCTCCCACAACCAATACCGGGATATTTATGTTCTTTAAATGCTGCCTGATGTTCCTGGCTTTCCAATATGCATCATAGGTATCATGCTCCAGGTATTCAGTCCAGATCGTACTCTGGTGGTTAAAATATTTTTCAGACTGTGTATTTTTTAATGAACCG
>JAFDXA010000405.1 GCA_018268185.1 Bacteroidota bacterium | reverse complement strand
TGTGCAATTTTCTGTCCAATCTCCTGTTGTTGTGACAATGCCAGTACATAATCCTGGATTTTTTCAGCATCAGCAGCGGCACGAAATATCTCTGTGGGATCTTCCTGTAGGGCTTTGATCCATGAGTTCACATAAGCCACATGCTGCCCTGGATCATGACCGATACCCAGCTCACCGCTGAGCAACATGCTGGCAATCTCGGCACGCAATTCTTCTTTGGCATAGCATTCGCTTCCAAATGGATGCGAGAGATCACGGTTTAAGCGCAATTCATGGCCTGTCCAGTGGCCCAGTTCATGCAGGGCTGTTGCATAGTAGCGATCGGGGGTCGGAAACTGGTGCTTATGTGGCAAGTGGATACTATCTGTGGATGGCCTGTAAAATGCGCGGTCTGCCTCACCATGACGAATCACGGCATTGGATGCCTGTAATATGTGTTCAGCCCGTTCCAGCGGATCCCAATCGGGGGATTTAATGTCAAGTTCTGGCAGATTATCCATCTGCTGCGCATTAAATACGGAGGCATAAAACACTCTGGGGCGCTCAAGCCTGACCTGTTCTTTAATGGGTTTACCTTCGCTATTTAGTACAGGATTCCCGTTATCATCTTTTTTGATATGCTCCTCGGTAAATTTCCAGTATTGCACGAGCGTGCTTTTTTCACCTTTACGCACCTGTGCGTTAAGAGCTGCTGCCTGCTTGTAGGTCAACCAACGCGGATCGGTATGCGCACGGCTCATCAGGTTCAGGCTATTAATTCCCCGGTAACGCTTACCGGTTGTGGGATTGACAGGTAATACGGCCAGCAGATCACCTGGTTTCCAAGGTTTTTGCCAGGGTGCAACACCTTTTTTGAGTTGCTCAATCAGATTCTCGGCGACTTGTTCATGAAAAGCCTTCTTAGCCTCTTTCATAACCAACCTCCGCTGTATGATCAATCGTGCTATCCAGCGCATCTTGTTCACTTAAGGCATCTTCCGTGAGTGCGCCTAGCATTTGCGCCTCTAACGGATCAAATTCAGCCTGGAAGCCCGGTATCTCAGCATCGAGTAGCTTTTCCTGAATGATTTCTGTTATGTCAGGATTATTGGTTTCAGCATCAATCGGTGGTCTATGCATGGTTTTGCCTCCTTTTAATTAATGACTCCAGGTAAAAACCGGACGTACAACCTGTTGAATCTGATCACGCACAATCAATCCGAAATAGCGCGCATCAAAGGATTGTGGGTTTAAATCGGATAGCAGCAGGTACTCAGAATCTTCCAGCACAGCTTCCAGCCGGTATTGCGGCAATGGATGACCATCAGCATCGGTTGTTAACTGGGCGCTGTTGGGTAAATGTTTGCCATTCACAAAAATGCCAGCCTGATCGATGGAAACCGTATCTCCGGATTGTGCAAAGACACGTTTCAGCATCAAGCCATAACCGCTAGGGCAATCCCCTTGATTGATGTAGGATCTATCCCTGGCCATATCAAAAACCGCATTCTGTGGTGGGCAGAAGGCGACATAAGCACCGCTTGCAATCGGTTCATCAACCACTTTGTAAAAACCCACTGGCAAGCTTGGTGTGGTATTGATATAAATACCGCTAATACGCAAACCAATACTCAGCACAAATAGGCTAACGCTCACTGCCAGAACAGAAATACCCAGGATTTTGATGGGTTTTTTCATGAAAATGACTCAATAGAGTTCGAGGTATCTTACAGTCCGGTTAATTTATCGCTAAAGCTCGGGGGATTCACTTGTGCCCGTGCCGTAAAGGTTTCATCCTGAAAGTACAAAGGCTGTGTGCCATAGATTGCGGGGAAACCGGCCACATAAATAATCATGTCGCCTGGTTTGGTGATCTTGCCGTCAGCATCTTTCATCGGGCCGGGTAGCCGCATACACTCATCCGGCGTTAATAACGCGCGTTGCGTCTCCTGCAGGGTACGGGTGACATGCCCATGCATCATTGATGATCTGCGGCCACTGGTGGTAATCTGTTCTTTGATGACCGTGGTTTGCCCAGTCAGTTTGGATAAGTGTTCCGCTGTTTCAATCCGGTTGGGTGCAAATGCGGTCTGAATGTGACAGTTGGAAGTGATCGCCTCATCGTGCCCGTAGCCGGTCTCGCGACTTTTGAGTTGATTTAAGTCCTGACAGATCAAATAGGCTTTCATGCCGTAGCCTGCGATAAATGCGAGGGATTCCTGGAAGATTTCAAGCTTGCCTAAGCTTGGGAATTCATCGAGCATTAATAGCAGTTTGTGTTTGTAATGCACAGCTGGTTGACCGTCTTTAAACGTGATTCTATCGGCCAGCTTTCTGATGATCATATTGATCAGAATGCGCATTAAAGGACGCAAGCGCGATTTGTCATTGGGGTGTGACACAATGTATAAGCTGACGGGATGCTCATGGTGCATGAGGTCGCGGATTGTGAAATCCGATGTGCTGATATTGTTGGCCACGATCGGATCGCGGTACAAAGACAAATACGATTTGGCTGTCGACAACACGGAACCCGCTTCTTCTTCAGGGCGATCCAGCATGTCGCGCGCACTGGCTGCAATAACCGAGTGACTTTTGCCGTCCAGATAATCTTGCATGGCCATTTCCATCCACAATTCCCTGATATCGCGATCAGGATCAGAGAGCATTGCATCGACAGTCGAGAATGTGGCAGGGATTCCTTCTCGCTCTGATTTATACAAAGCATGCAAAATGACACCTACCAGCAATGCCTGGCTGGTCTTCTGCCAGTGGGTTTGTAATCCTTTACCATCCGGATCAACAATTAAGGTAGTCAGGTTTTGAACGTCGGCCACTTCCATCCCGCTGCCAATCTGGATTTCATCCAGCGGATTCCAGTGCGCACTACTGGTTGATGCCGGATCAAAACGTAGTACCTTGTTCTTGGCATAATGCTTTCTCCAACCGGCGGTCAATGCCCATAACTCACCTTTGAGGTCAGTAATGACTGCACTCTGAGTCCAGGAAAGCAGAGTCGGTATGACGAGACTGACACCCTTGCCAGAGCGGGTTGGGGCATAACACAATACATGTTCCGGGCCACTGTGTTTCAGATAGTGGGTTTTGCCGGAATTATCCCGCCAGCCGCCGACATAAACGGCGTCGCTCTGGTTATTTTTGCTATTCTTGCTGATTGACAGTAGTCCTGCGGCCTTAATATCTTTTTTATCTGCCCATCTGGCTGAACCATGCAATCCCTGATTGGTCCGGGATGAATTGGCCAGCACCATTTTAATGACCAGCACCAATATCAAACCGATACTGGAGAATAACATCCCGAAACCTGCCGCCAGATCGAAGATGCCCGAATACTCGCCATACCATTTATTTGCCCATAGCAGAATTGCCCAGGGTTCATAGATGCAAAAAAAGTGCGCGCCTAATTGTTCTTGATAATTGAATTTATAGGCAAAATACTGGGTGGCGACTTGGAATCCGCCAACAAGACACACAACGGACAATAGCCGAACGATAAATGTATCTTTTGTAATATTTCTGCTGTCTTTAGAATCAAAATTGGCTTTATTCATCAAAGACTCCTTCGAGTGGTTTAGGTAACGGATCGTTTTTGACCTGCCGATTGCGCTTTATTGACCCTGTGCTGTTTCATTAATCGCTGACGGTATTGTTCCAGTGCCTTATCATCAAAAGTCACGTGCATTTGGTTTTGTACTGCGACCTGTGCTATCTCAAGACGAAACGATTCAGTTCCATTGATCGCCAGGTGGCAGCCGTACTTCTTCATGGCCACTTGCAAAATGTCTGCCAATGCCTCACGCGATGTATCCGGCAGAACGATGAGCCGTTTGCCGTCATCGCGGATGGTGGTTGATCCTGCTTTATAAGTGACTGTACCGATTTTGGTAATCGATTCATCAAAACTATCCTTGAAGTCCCGGTCGGTGCTGAAACAATCATGGCTTTGCTTGGCCGATATTTGGTTGCCTTTAAATTGACCGGTTCTTCTGGATCGCAAAACACCTAATGCTTCAGCATTACCATTTTTGGCCTCAAATGCTAGCCAATCCAACCACCCCATTCTGGAATGACGGGTTTTAGAGTGCTGGTAGGCTTTCTGGTAATCATTTTTAATGACTGCTATCGTTGTTTTGAACTGCTGATGTGCGGTTGCGTATAGCGCTTTCTTTGCCAATCTCCCGGCTTTGATGTTTTTAATGAGGTTGCGCTTGAGTTTTGCTTCCTGTTTGGCGCGTTTTATTAATCGATCTCTGTTTTGGCGCAACATAACCCACTGGCTTGAACGATGTCTGACGCTATTCGCTTGCTCTTGCTGGTATCTTGAATAGAGCTTTGAAGTATCCATTTGATTTTGTAGCGGTCTTGGCTGGTATTGTTTGGTGTCTGGACTTGAAGATTGAACAGAATGCTCACCAGATACAAAAGCGCCCAGTCTTTGGGTCAAATTGCCTTTGGAGAGAGAACGGTCAACCGAACTGGCTTTAACAGCCACACCATTGTTGGCAACCAATACAAACCCGTTGCCACGTTCCTTGATTTCAAGGCCATGTCTAGCTAGAACCTGATGCAAATCCTGCCAGTTGTCCGACTGCTTCAATTCATTCAAGCACTCACGCCTGATCCAGCCCAATAAACTCTCCACCCCTGTTCTGGTTTCAATTTCCTGCGCTACTCTTGACGCTTTATCGCTTTGGGTTTCATGATTAATCTGTGTTAAACCATATTCCTGTTCGATTTGCTCACAAAGCTTGGCTACTTTCTTGTAATCATAGTAAGGGTTATGGATTGTGAGGTTTTTGGGGTGAATCTTGTTGATCGCAATATGCACGTGCAGGTTATTGGTGTCATCGTGAACTACGCTGATGCGTTGATGGCCACCAAAACCCAGAGCCTCGCAAAATCGCTCTTCAATGGCATTCAGGTCAGAAAAGGATAAACGTTCCCCTTCAGGGAAGCTCAGTACCAAATGACAGGTTTTGTCTGATTTGGCACGCTTATTCATTTCCTGCGTGTTCTGAATTTCAAGTAAGGCAGCCGTTAGATCGTCTGAATAACAGTTCGAAACCTTGATCTGACTGACACGCTCACTCTTGTCTTGAGGATCAGTTAAGTACCGTATCAGCGCAGAGAAGTTACTTTTGCGCACTGATTTGATGGGTATGATTTTAGCGATCATCGTATTTAAGCTGCTTAAGTAATAAATGACTATTCCGAAAGTTATTTTTTAAGCTTCATAATGACGCCCAGCATCGTGCTCTGGGTACTCCGGATACTGTCCAAGGTTAAATGCAATTGTGACTTGCCAATCAATTTTGTACGCTTGTCGTTGGTGAGCCAAAGTTTGATCAACCCACCCAATCTGCCAAGATCCGCGTTGATTCTTAACAAAGCATCCACTTTCCGGTTATCTATAACACTGGGGACTTGATAACCTAGGCCCAGATTGCGCAGGTACTCGGCAACGGTTAATCCGGCATCCGTTGCTTTGCTCTTTATCTCAGCTTCCTCGATTGGCAAAACAGGCACCCTGAGCTTCTTATCTCTTCTTTCTTTCCCGATTGTCTTTGGGTTCTTTTGGTCAATCATTTCAGTTTTCCTCGAAGAGCAAGATCAACGTTGAGCACGGAGTGCGAATAAGTTGGGGTGGAGATGGCCATCTCCACATATCTTGCCCGGTTCTGTGAGTTTCAAGAAATATACTAACACTATAATCGATGT
>JAFDXA010000404.1 GCA_018268185.1 Bacteroidota bacterium | reverse complement strand
TGCAGTATCAGCAGGATTTTCTTCTTTTTTATTTTCTGCTTCGGCTATCTCCTTTTTGTACTTATCCATCTTCAGGAATTTCTGAAGATTTTCATCCATCTTGGAAGATTCAAACCTGTCGAATAGCAGCACGGTAAGGAACGTAGCAATAGCAATAATGCCTATTCGAGCCCAGATATTCCGCATGATCGTTACGATCGTAATGAATATGGAGATGCCCATGCCTATGAGCGGGGCGAGGAAGATGAACAAAACAGTGCTGATAATAATGTCTGATTCTACGATCTTACCCCAGCTAAAAGAGAATCCTTTTTGCAGCAAGGCATGTGTAATGGCCGCCCCGGCAAATCCACCGATCAGTGTGTGTGATGAGGAAGAAGGAATACCATACCACCAGGTGAGCAGGTTCCAGAAAATGGCGGCAATAAGGCCAGATAATATTACGGGTAGTGTAATGAACTCTTTGTGAACCGTTTTACTGATGGTATTGGCAACAGCATGATCTTTAAAAATAAAGAATGCAACACAGTTAAAGATAGCAGCCCAAACCACTGCCTGGAAAGGATTAAGCACTTTTGTTGAAACAACGGTAGCGATGGAGTTTGCTGCATCATGAAAGCCGTTGATGTAGTCGAACAGTAAAGCGAGAATGATGATTACTACTACTAAAGTCATGGTTCAGGTTTAAAATTGGCAGACCGGCTTATTTTATGCATACTTTACAATGATACCCTCAATCACATTGGCAGCATCTTCACATTTATCTGTAACCACTTCCATGATCTGGTAGATCTCTCTCTTCTTGATCACTTCTTTTGCATCCGGTTCCGTGGCAAACAATCTTTCAATACTCATATCAAAAATATCATCACCCTGGTTTTCGATGCTGTTGATGGCAACCAATGCGTCTGTTATCTGGCGCATGTTTTTCATATTGCGCAACTCCGTTACAGCTTTGAAAACCTGGGTGCAACCCAAGGCGATCAGGTCGCCCATTTTCTGTATACCGATATCATCAGGGTTTACGTGGTAAAAATTGATCTTTTTTGCAGAAGCATATATATAGTCTGCAATGTCGTCAAGTGAAGTGGCCAGGTAGTGAATATCCTCACGGTCGAAAGGTGTGATGAAGTTCTTTCCCAACTCCGTAAAAATCTGGTGCGTGTACTCATCGTTCACGTGCTCCATGTCTTCGATCTCTTTGATAAGCCTTCCACGTTTTTCAAAATCGGGCTCATTGACCACTTCTTTCAGCTTATTGCCCATTTTTACAAGTTCTTCTACCACACTTTCAAAAAGTTGAAAGAATACACGGTCTTTTGGAAGGAAAATCTTGAGAATTGAATTGAGACCAGCCATAATCGTTGTTTTTTGTGCCGCAAAGGTTATTTAATACTATAAGATAATGAAGGAAATCGGGAATGATAATAATTTGGTAACACAGAGGTAATATTAATTTGTTATTCCTTTGCACAAAACTTACTATATGCTTAGGAGAAAGCTGTTGCTACTGGCAGTAACTGTGCTGGTTTGCCAGGCAATAAGCGCCCAATACCTCATGGATATGGTTGATACCAGCAAAGACATGGGTAAGGGATTACTCTCTCTTTATACCCGCCTCGATAAAATAAGGATATCAGGATACATTCAACCCCAGTTCCAGGTAGCACAGGCAAAGGGGGCCAAAGGTTATTTTGGCGGCGATTTCCCGGATAAAGTTGATAACCGCTTTATGCTCAGACGTGGCCGGATCAAGTTCGAATATGTTCACTTTGCAGAGAAATCGGGACCTTCGGTTCAGTTTGTATTCCAGTTCGACGGCACAGAGCGGGGCGTTTTCATTCGCGATTTCTGGGGCAGGTTGTTTGAAAACAAATTCCAGCTCTTCTCATTTACCGCAGGTATGTTTGCCCGGCCCATCAGCTATGAACTGAACTTATCTTCTTCCGACCGGGAGAGCCCGGAAAGGGGCCGTATGAGCCAGCTGTTAATGAAAACGGAACGCGACCTCGGCGCCATGATATCTTTTGAGCCCAGGAAAAAAGATCATCCGCTGAAACATTTAAAAATTGATGCCGGCCTGTTCAATGGACAGGGATTGCCTGCGGCAGGAGACTACGACAGCCACAAGGACTTTATTACCCGGGTTTCACTGAAACCGGTTGCATTATCCAAAAAAATGGACTTTAGTGCAGCTGTATCTTACTTGAACGGCGGTTTTCTGCAGAACACGAAATACATCTACCATACGGTTGATATTGCAGGTGTAAAATCCTACAGTATCGACTCATCTCTCAATAACCAGGGAAAAATTGCACCACGTATTTATTATGGAGCCGATGCTCAACTTAAAATAAAAACATTTGCCGGATCTGTTGAACTCAGGGCCGAATACCTCCAGGGAAAACAAACGGCTACACACAACACTTCAGAAACACCGGCATCCTTGCTTACCGGAACAGAAGGTTATTATATCCGGAAATTCAACGGGGCTTATTTTTACCTCCTGGGAAATATTTTCAATCCCAAACACCAATTGCTGGTTAAATATGACTGGTATGATCCCAATACCGAAGTATCGGCAAGTGATATCGGCAAAGCAGGAACAGGGCTTAATGCTGCTGATATAAAATATTCCACACTCGGCTTTGGATATAATTATTATATGAACCCCAATGTTAAGCTGCTGCTTTGGTACGAGATCATTAAAAATGAAAAAACACAACTGGCGGGTTATACTTCCGATCTTAAAGACAATGTATTTACCTGCCGCCTCCAGTTCAGGTTCTAGCAGGCAAGGTAACATTCCGGTAACACAGCGGTAACACTTCGATAACCTTCCGGTCATTTTGCCGTAACATGCTTTTGTTCTCTTTGTGGTCAAATTGAAAGCATGAAATCACTGGCATTGATCCTGAGTTTTCTCACGCTCACCCTATTTGCTGATGCACAGGTTGGTCAGGTAGAAGGAAAGATAACCGATGCTCAAACCGGAACCAGGTTGAGCGGCGTTTCAATAGAAGTGGACGGCGTAAAATCAGTGGCATCCAATGTTGATGGTGGTTTTGTACTCACACTTCCGGCCGGAAAAAAATACGCCATCA
>JAFDXA010000403.1 GCA_018268185.1 Bacteroidota bacterium | reverse complement strand
TGTACAAGAGCGTTTTTGCCTTATTTTAAGGTTGATATAAACAACATTTAACAGGCAGGAAAAGGGTAGTAGCCCTGAGCTTTTATACGATAACCAGATACGTAGTTTTACGATACTTCTTTGGCAGTGCTGGCTTAAAAAAAACAATGTTGCACGTTTGAAGTGCAACATTGGAGCCTGTTCAGGCGGTATAAACAAGATTAGTATTCCTACTTGGTGAGACTTTGGATAATATCATATTTCGTAACGATGTGGTAAGTTCCGCTTTCATCCCGGCTGAGAACGGCCCCGTTTTCTTTGTTGATAAAACTGCTCAAACGCTCTACCGGGGTATCAAAAGAAACCTCCGGATAGGCTTTTTCCATCACATCTTTCACAGGATTTCCTTTTACATCAGGATTATTGAGCACCTTATCAAACAAACCATTAGCCGAAATCGCCCCGATATTCCTGCCATCAGCATCAAATACAGGAATATTTTCAATATCATACTGCTTCATTAAGGCAATGGCCTCGCTTACGGTTTGTTCCGGTTTCATGGTGATCGTGCGCTGGCTGCCCCTTCCGCTGATCAGGTCTTTGAATGTTTTCACATCCAGGAACCCACGTTCCAGCATCCATTGGTCGTTGTATACTTTGCCTACATAGCGGCTTCCGTGGTCGTGGAATATGCAAACCACTACATCGTCTTTTTTAAGCTGATCCTTTAACTGCAACAATCCCTGCAGGCAACTCCCTGCACTGTAACCGCAGAACATGCCTTCTTCTTTGGCAATACGCCTGGCCATCACGGCGCCGTCTTTATCCGTTACTTTAGTGAATTCATCGATCACCGACATATCGTAATTCTCAGGTACAAAATCCTCCCCGAAACCTTCACTGATATATGGGTAAACCTCGTTCTGATCGAGCTGCCCTGTTTCAAAGTACTTTTTCAATAAAGAGCCATAACTGTCTATAGCCCAAATTTTAATGTTCGGATTTTTCTCTTTTAAATACTTGCCTGTGCCTATAATGGTACCACCGGTTCCCGTGGCAACCACGAGGTGAGTTACTTTGCCTTCAGTTTGTTCCCATATCTCGGGGCCTGTCTGCTCATAATGCGCCTGCCTGTTTGCAAGGTTATCGTACTGATTCACATACCAGGAGTTCGGAACTTCTGTAGCCAGTCTTTTGGAAACAGAATAATAAGAACGTGGATCTTCTGGCTCTACATTGGTAGGGCAAACGATCACTTCGGCGCCAACAGCCTTGAGGATGTCTACTTTTTCTTTAGACTGTTTATCGGTTGTGGTAAATATACATTTGTAACCCTTCACGCATGCGGCTAGTGCCAGGCCCATGCCGGTATTGCCACTGGTTCCTTCGATGATAGTGCCTCCCGGTTTGATCTTGCCTTCCTGTTCAGCCACTTCCAGCATTTTAAGGGCCATACGGTCTTTGATGGAATTGCCGGGGTTGAAATACTCAACTTTGGCGAGTACAGTACAAGGTAAATCTTTGGTGATCTTGTTCAGTTTGATCAGGGGAGTGTCGCCGATCGTTTCAAGGATGTTATTTAGCCACATATCGTTAAAATTTGCGGCAAAGGTAATGAGATAGGTGATACGTGAGGCAGTCTGAAAAAAGAGATGTCTCTTACCTTATCCTGTACCAACTAATACCATTGCTTTGGAGGGTGATGCTTGTATTGGCCGGTGCTGTTGTAACTGTTGTTCCTGTAAAATCCTGGTAACCTGTAATGGCTTTACCTGCATTATCCTGGTTTACGATCACGTATTCCCGCCGGGCACAGGTATTTGCGGCAGGAAGGGTAATGATTATAACCCCGGCTGCGGGTGTTATGATGAGTGTATGATCGAATTCATCTAGTGTTTGGTTGGTTACGGTTGTTTGTATGGCATTTCCAAAAGAGCCTGAAACATCCAGATAGCTTGCCGGCAATGTTGTTTTGATGCCCACCAGGCCATCGTTGGTTATGGTCATGCGGGTGATATTGCCGCCTGTTCTCATAAATATGGAACTATCGGGCCTGAATATAACACCTGCCCGTATGGAAGTGGATCCATTACCGGATATCAGCCCCGATTCGGAAGTAGATGGATTTAATAACTGTATATAACCGGTACTGTCATTTTCAAAAAGTGCGATGGTTGAATTGTTTACAACACCAGAAAATACCGCACTGTCTTTCACAACATGTAAACGTGTATCAGGTAAAGATGTGCCGATGCCGGTTTTAGCAGTAGCGGTAGCTCCGTTTGTCGCGTTGATACTACCCAGGCCTACACAATTATTGCCAGAAGCAAGGGCACTGTAACCGATAGCAGTAGAATTTGAAAAAGTACTTGAAACGTTAGCCCGGGCGCCTATTACAGTATTTTGATTACCGGGAGCATTGGCAAAGTGACCAATGATTGTATTTTGAGAGCCAGTTGTAACCAATGACCCTGCCTCGTATCCGAATATAGTATTGTAATATCCAGTACTGAGGCTAAGACCCGATCTTGTTCCTACGGACGTATTCTGATTGCCGCTGAATGTGACCGCCACAGGATTTACATTTTTGAGCGACTCATAGCCTATGGCTACATTACCGGTATTGAGAGCAAAACCGGAACTGTTCATATTTGTCAGGGCATTTTCTCCAATAGCAATGTTATTATTGCTCAGCAAATTACTTGCTAAAGCATTTTTCCCGATGGCTATATTTATGTCGCCACCTGTATTGTTGGGTAATGAGCGGCTGCCAATGGCGATATTCCTGGTGCCCAGGGTATTGGCATAAAGCGAACTGTCGCCGATGGCCAGTATATCTGTGCCCGTAGTATTGCTCCTGGCTGCACCAAAACCAATAGCAGTATTGTTGGATGCCGTATTTAAGTACAATGCAGAATCTCCCATGGCGGTATTCCTGCTGCCGGTTGTAATTTTTGCCAATGTTGCATTGCCCGTTGCCACGTTAGAAGAACCGGAAGAAATTAAAACAAGTGAACTGTCTCCTACGGCTATATTATTATTACCGGACGGACCAAGACTTGAACCAAGCATCGCGTTGAAGCCAACGGCCGTATTTCTGCTGCCCGTTCTGTTATTGCCTGCAGCCTGGTAGCCAACGGCAGTATTTTCTTTTCCCTCATTGAGGTTGGTTGATGAAAGCCCGTTGAACCCGAGGGCAGCATACCCAACAGCAACTGTTTTGCTTCTGTTGTTAAATCCACCGGCGCTAACACCTATCAATGTAGTAAGTTCCATAGAATCGGAAGAACCCGCAGAGCCGGCGCCATTCCCAATGGCAACGTTATTGCCGCCTGTTTTTAGATTAAAAAGGGTAGAAGCGCCTGCACCCACATTGTTATAGCCGGTTGTTATGTTTTTAAGTGCGGTAAGCCCAATGGCGGTATTGTAGGCTCCTGATGTATTATTGTAAAGCACCTGGCTTCCAATAGCCGTATTGCCAATACCGTCAAAAGCAGTTGCCTGCTGGGTTTTGAACATGGCTTTAGAACCTATGGCCGTATTGTCTGTTGAAAATGCCGTACCTCCATTGCTGAATGATTGTGTGTATAAAGCAGAGTCGCCAATGGCAGTATTATTGCCTCCCGATACATTTGCTTGCATCGTGGCGGCGCCGATTGCGATATTACTGCTACCGCTTTTGTTCAACAGTAAAGCATTTGTTCCGATGGCAATATTTGGTCCTGATGCTGTATCAGCAGAAAGAGCGGAATTACCTATTGCGATCTTATTATTCTTTTTGCTGTTGTTATAGAGGGCTCCGTTTCCTATTGCAATATTTGCAACACAGCTCCTGGAACCAAACATCGCATCATTGCCAATGGCAACATTGAAGGCCCCGGTAGTATCAGAAAACAAAGCATTTGTACCTACGGCAACATTCCTGTCGCCCGTTCTGTGACTAACCATTGCTCCGGCACCCAATGCTACATTTAAAATGCCGGTAAGGTTTGAAAACAAGGAGCTATATCCCACTGCAGTATTAGAATACCCGGTGGTGGTTTTTGCCATTGCGTCATTACCGATTGCAGTGTTGCCAAAAGTATTATCGGCTTTTTTTAAGGCATTAGCTCCCATAGCGGTGTTATATATGCCGGAAGTTAAAAGGGCAAGACTGCTGTCGCCCATGGAAGTATTGTATGTACCTGTAGTTATTTTTTTTCCACTGTTGCGGCCAAGGAAATAATTCTGTGTATTCTGATCGAATTGTCCGGCCCAGGTATTGTTCTGCTTTAAGCGGATGGGCATATCATCGGTAGTTCCGATAAAATTAACAGCCGTATCTGTACCGCTGTTGCCGGTAGTAAGCCAGCCTTTGTCGGCCCCGGCAGTAGCCAGCCATAGCCACGCAGTACCATTGTAATAGTAAAAGCCAATGCTGTCGGGGGTATTCTGGAATACCATTAAACCTGTTGCCGGTGTTGCTATGGCATTGCGTTGTGCCTTGCTCATCCTGGGAATGAGTATGCCTTTATCCGTACTTTTTACATCCAGTATGGAACTTGTGCTGGCGGCACTTCCATCGGTATTCACGGCAAGCGATTGTGCTTTTGAAAAAAAAGATAAAGGGGTGGCAATGATCACAAACAGCAGCCTGTATATTTTTTTTGAGGAGAGTTGGCTGCAGTAACTGCGAAGAAATGGTGATCGGAGCATTTAATTCCTGTATTAAAGTACAGCAAATGTAAAATGACTGAGCAGTGGGTGCAATCCCCAAAAGCGGGGATGCAGCAGATGTTAGATGATTTTCTCTTTCATGGTTTTATGAACCAGGCTTGTAAGCGAAACCACGTGTAGTTTTTCGTAAATATTTTTGATATGGCTTCTTACTGTTTCGTAACTGATAGACAACTTGTCTGCCACCATTTTATAGCTTAAGCCATTCACTACACAGGCCAGTACTTCTTTTTCCCTCGGAGTAAGCTGGTAGTCTGGTTTTTCAGCCGGGCGGATCTGTGCTGAAGCTTCCTGCATTTTTAGCATTACCTTACGTGCAATGGACGGACTCATCGGACTTCCGCCATATTGCAATTCCCGGATGGAATCAATGAGCAGCGTATTTAAAAACTTCTTGAGGATATATCCCTAAGCTC
>JAFDXA010000402.1 GCA_018268185.1 Bacteroidota bacterium | reverse complement strand
AATTTTGGCGGCTTATACATAAAAGGCAGCGGATCATGGGAAAGCCAGACAGTAAGGCTGAGTTTCAGCTGGAGATTCGGCAGCAACCAGATCAAGAGCAGCCGCGAAAGGCAAACAGGATTAGAAAGCGAATCAAAAAGGATCAAGAGCGGAAATTAATAACACACAGGTTGGTTTTGGTTAGGCTCTCCCGGTTCTCCGGGAGGGCCTTTTTTATAGCAGCACCATTCGTTTAAACAGTATGTAGTTGTATTTTTACCAAATGCAGGAGCTAAGAAATGTATCGGTAACAAGGTATGTTACCGCCTTAAGGGAAGGAGGATCATTACCGGCAGTAGCAGAGGCCGACGACGGCTTTTTATATGTACTCAAATTCAGGGGAGCAGGGCAGGGCGTTAAATCATTGATTGCTGAACTGATCGGGGGAGAACTGGCAAGACATGTTAAGCTGAAAGTTCCCGAGATTGTATTCGCAAACCTCGACGAAGCTTTTGGCCGCACAGAACCTGATGAAGAGATACAGGATCTGCTCAAAGCCAGTGTGGGAATGAATCTTGCACTGCACTATCTTTCCCGTGCCACTACTTTTGATCCCCTGGTAACGACCGTAGATGCAGTATTGGCTTCCGAGATCGTTTTCCTGGATTGCCTGTTACTTAATGTTGACAGAACTTTCCGCAATACCAATATGCTGATGTGGCAAAAGGAATTATGGCTGATCGATCACGGTGCATCCTTGTATTTTCATCACAGCTGGCAGGATTGGGAAAAGAAAGCTGAAATGCCTTTTACGCATGTAAAGGATCATGTATTGCTTTCGGCCGCCACGCAACTTGAAAAAGCAGGAGAGAAATTCCGTGCATTACTGGATGATGCTTCCATTGAGGCGATCGTATCCCTGGTGCCCGATCAGTGGCTGATAACCGGTTCGCCTTTTGGTTCTGCAGCGGAACACAGAAATGCTTACAGTACATTTTTAAAACAAAGGATCAGGCATGCCGATGCCTTTATCAAAGAAGCGAACAATGCAAGAAGAATACTTATTTGAATATGCCGTGATAAGGTTTGTGCCCCGCGTTGAAAGAGAGGAATTCATCAATGTAGGTGTTGTGCTGTACTGTGCCAAACAGCGCTTCCTGGAAGTACGCTTTGCCATCAACGAAGATAAACTGGCTGCATTTTGCGCTAAAACCGATATAGAAGAACTGAATGAATACCTGCAGGCTTTTGAAAAAATCTGCAGGGGAGGAAACGATGCCGGACCAATAGGCCAGTTACCGATGGCCGAAAGATTCAGGTGGTTGACAGCAACACGCAGTACGGTATTACAGACTTCAAAAGTTCACCCTGGTTTTTGTGCAGATGCAGAAGAAATGCTGGAAAAACTGTTCATGCAGCTTGTAGCCTGATACTTCAGTCTTTATTTTTCTTTAGCAGCAATGACTCTTTCTCATTCGTTTTGCCATAACTGAATGTGAGTGAAACAAAGAAAAGCCCGAGCAGCCAACCCGAGATCAGCAATACAATTCTCTCATCAAAATTATCATACCCGCTTGCAGCTGTTTTCAGTCTGAATAAAACAACAATCAGCATAAAAATACATACGGCTGTCCAGTAACCAAAGAATGACCTGTAATCCTGTCTGAACAACGTGTCGGCCGGCAATATCCAGATACTGCATAATATCATCAAAGCTCCTGCAATACTTCCACCGTGCTGCATCAGCACAAACACAGGTATGTAATGCCCTGCTACAGCAACATGCTTGTTGAAAAAAGGAAACATCTCAACAAACAAACCATGAGCATGACTGAAACCATCCCAAACAATATGGCTTAGCGTTCCTATGATGATGGAAATGACTACTGCAACGATCGATCTTTTGCAATGCGCATTCCAGTCGAATTGCTTAAAAGTCTGTAACCTTCTGGCCAAAAAACCGGGAAGATGATCTATCAGGGCATTTCTTATAAAGCGATGATAAGTGAAAGCCAGTAGCAATGTCAGCGGCAAGTCAAAATAAAAAATACCTGCCCAGCTATGGCTGTAATCACTCCTGTCGTGCATGCGGATAAAGTATTCAAAATCCGGAACCATGCTGCCTATTACCAGGCCTGTCATGGAAATATATCGCCCGGGCAATTTTCCAAGCGGTAATACGGCGGCAGGATGGGAGAAAGTAAAAGGCATATTATTTAAGCCGGGCTTATTTATAAATAACCGTGCAAAAATAAAACAACAGCCGGGCTGGATATAATGCTTAACTATTTTTTAATGGGAAAGCTGGGTCAACTTTTAAGTATGAGCTGCATGAATACAAGATCAAGCCACTTATCGAATTTATAACCTGCTTCTTTTATTTTGCCTGCTTCTTCAAACCCTGCACGTTTATGAAAGGAGATGCTGCTCTCATTGGACGCATCAATGCCTGCGATCATAGTATGATACCCTTCTTCCGTGGCTTTGTAAACGAGGGCCTTAAGCAGTACGCTGCCGATTCCTTTTCCACGGTGGTTTTTGTGCACATAGATGGAATGTTCTACTGAAAACCTATAAGCCTGCCATGGACGGAAGTTGCCATAAGTTCCATAACCAGCCACTGCTCCATTATTTTCATAAACCAATACCGGAAAGCCTGCAGATTGCTTCTGGGCAAACCAATCATTCACATAAGCTGCCGGTCGGGCATCGTAATCATAAATGGAAGTGCTGTTAAGAATGGCATCATTCATGATATCGAGAATAGCAGTAAGGTCATTAACGCTTGCAGGCCTGATCATACAAAAAGATTACATGCAAAGAAACTTATTTTCTACAGACTACGAAATTAATGCGATCGCAACGGATTAGTTGTTAAAAAAAATCCCCGGATAACCGGGGACGGCATTAAACATAGTTTTCCATAGTTATTACAAGAGAGTTAATATCCCTTGTAGAATTTGGTTACGAACCTGTCAATACCAGATTCGATGATCAGCATATAAGTACCGGGAGTTAATTTCTTTACATTGATGCTGGTAAGTGAAACGCCGGTCTGCAATTTGCCCGTTGCTACCAGTTGCCCGGAAATACTTACAACCTTCAACGAACTGTTACCATATACAGCTGGATGCCTGATCACCAGTTCTGAATTTGTATAAGCATTGAGGATGCTTATTGAATCGAGTGTATGATCGTGAAGGTTAACTATGGTACTGTATTGTACAGTTCCGTCTTTATCTATGATCCTGAGGCGGTAGTATGTAATTTCTGCGGGCAAAGGTTGTTGCAGACTGAAACTGTAATGATTCGTTGCTGAGCTGTTTTTGGCCGTTACACTTCCAATCTTCTCAAAGTTGCGTGAAGGATGAGTGCTTTGTTCAATTTCAAAATGACTTAGGTTCTCTTCATTCTCTGTGATCCACCAAAGCATCGGGTTCTTGTTCTCGATACCTGCCGTAAATGAAATGAGCCTGAGGGGAACAATCACGTAATTAGCCGTAAAAGTATGACTGGCTGAATATCCTGCAGCTACACTTCCCGTTAAAGTCAGGAGTTGGTCTGCATAGCCATCATTGAATACATTGTCGGCTGAATAAGCAGTGATCGTATTGTTAGCATTGCCGTAATAAGCATTAACAAGTTGTGTTGGTGTTCCTGCAACACTGTCGAGCGGAAAAGCAAACTGTGAGGTAAGCAGCAATGTATTGGATGGATTGTAAACTTCCACGTGAATATGTGTAAGTCTTCCCATGTACCAGCCGGGGAATACGGTTGTAAAAGTTACCTGCCCGGAGCCATCAGTAGTTTGAATCCCTCTGAGGTAAGTAAGTCCAGCCTGGCCTGGGTTCATAGAATTGCTGTAACCTGAATACAGGCCCGCTTTTGAACAGTGCCAGATATAAACCTTGCAACCGGGCAATGGAGTGCAGGCTAAATTCTGCACGTTAATAGTAAGTGTAAGCGGAACCCCTGTTTGAGATTCCCTGATATCACTACGGATCAATGCAGATTGAGATGCAATGGCAGATGAATCAAACAAAGGGAAGGGCCCCCTTGTTTCCGACGGGATAAGTGTACAGGCTGCAGGCCCGGGACCGTCAATGTTTTTAGTGAAAGCAGCAACTTTTTTCGAAAAAGGGAGCAAGGTTCCGATACCCAGCGCTCCCATACTGGCTAAAAAGTGTCGACGGGGAGATTGAGATTTCATATGCTGTTGGTTGAAATGTGAAACTGAAAATTATTTCAGCGTTTCAACCAACAGAAAAAATATCGGCAAATGCTAAATAAAAAAAGGTAAAAGGCTTCTTGTTGTACAAACAAGAAGCCTTTTAAATCATATTCTACACTGTTATTTCTTTTTTTGCAATAACAACTTCAACCCGGTGAAGTCAGCCGCCGCATCCATAATGGCTAGTACATCAGGCCAGTTGGCTGCCGGCTCAAAGTTATTTTTATAAGTACGGTTTACAGTTATGATAACGGCGCTGCCTTCCTGCACAGCAGCTGAAAGGAATGAAGCTGATTTATTTTCAATCTTTTTAGCAAAAGCCTCAAGCCCCTGTGCTGTATAACCTTCGGGCAGTTCTATCCTGAAGCTGTAATTGAGCTGGCGGGCACAGGGCATATATACATCCAGGGTTCGGGTACGGTCTTTTTCCTCTGTCTTTTTATAGGTTCCCATCAAACGGCCTGCATCAAGTATGTAGTTATTACCGGCTTTCTTTACAAAATTATCCATGGTAAAAACCTGTTCATACCTGAAATCAGAATTCCCGGCAGAAAGGCCGTTGTTGAGTATTTTATAACTCTTCAATTCCAGCGGATCCTGGTCATACTGATCTTTAATATCGCCGTTAAAATAATCTTTCTGCTTTTTTCTTTCCTGGTCGAATGCGGCCTGCATTTCTGCCGCTTTCCCTTTTGTTTTTCTGCTATCCGCCAGCAACTCAGAGATGGTTTTCTTACCGGTAACACGTGAAAATTCAGCATCAACATCTTCCGACAGCATCAATCTTTTCTGATCTGATTGCTTCATTGCGCCGGTTTCTGTAGTGATCTTTTCTATACTGATCACCTGGAGATTGTCTTTGTTGAAACTTACTTTAAGATCTTCTTTCAATAGGTTCTCCTCTGCAGGGGCCACGGGTAATTTAATGTCTT
>JAFDXA010000401.1 GCA_018268185.1 Bacteroidota bacterium | reverse complement strand
TTCACTTTTTCCATGCGTGGAATTTCTCTTATCCTGAGATCGCGGGGGTTTAGGTCGTAGGCATATACATTCTGTTTCCTGTCGGCATCTGATCTTTTATAAACCGTATAGCCCACGGTGAGCTGTATGAGGGCAACCAGTACAAACGGTACGGCAATGCCTTTGTAAAAATTTGTTTTCAGTAAAAAGAAAAACAGCAATGCCAATATGATGGCAACAATGCCGATGATGATAAAAACCAGGCTCTCTGATTTTTCTGCCATGAAGTATTTTTCAATGTCGGTCTTTGTAAACATGTTTTAGTATTTATCATTGATTAATGATGATCTTCTCCCGCCGCCCTGGTTCTTGCGGCACGAACCAATTCTTAGCATGGTCTGTAATGTCGGCTGTCATATACAGAAGCCAAACAAAAAAACATTAATACCTCTCATCCTTACAAAGCAACACAAAGTTTTTTGATTATTGGTTGATGGCATCCGTTATTTCTTTGTCGAGCGGTGAAATCGCCGGGGCAAAATAATGGATGAGTTTACCGTTCTCATCAACAAGGTATTTTGAAAAATTCCAGTAAGGTTCCCGGCTGTTCCAACCGTTTTTGGCAGGGTTGGTAAGCCATTCATAAACGACCTGTTGTTCAGCCGTTCTTTTTACCGCTCCTTTTTTCATAAGCGGGAAGCTGACACCGTAATTCACTTTGCAGAACTGTGCTATTGCTGCATCGGTTCCTTTTTCCTGTTCTTTGAAATCGTTGGAAGGGAAACCGATCACCACAAGTTTGTGTTTGTATTGCTGGTATAATTTTTCAAGTTCTGCGTATTGATCCGTATAACCACAATCAGAAGCTGTATTCACGAGCAATACTTTTTTTCCCTGCAGGGCAGTGAATGAAAACGGCTGCCCGTCATTTGCAATGGTATTGAGTGTATAGAAGGAAACTTTGGGCACTGCTGTGCTGTTTGATAATATTCCTTTTTCTTTGGCGGCGCTTTTATTAAGCCACATGAATGCAGGGTAAACAGCTTTTAATAATTTCTGCCTGAAGGTCATCTCTTTTGAGTTTCTGTTGATGATAAGCACGTATGCTGTAAATGTAATGGTTAACAACAAGAGCAGGTATAAAGTTTTCTTCATCGTATGATCCACTTAAACAGTTTGAGTTTGCCTTTCAAGGGCGGGTATTTGATGGCAGGGTCGAACCAGGTTGGTGTTTTCATGATAGACTTATAATGACTGAATGTATCAAAACTGTATTGGCCATGGTATTGGCCGGTACCGCTGAAGCCCCGTCCGCCAAAAGGGAGGTTGTGATTGGTAAGGTGCCAGCTTGCATTGTTTATACATCCGCCGCCGAAGGGAACTGCATTGATCCATTCCTTTTCTTTGGATGAATCGGCAGTAAATACATAAAAAGCGAGGGGATTTTTATTGCGGTTGATGATGGCCTGCGCTTCTTCTGTTGATCTGAAAGAAAGCACGGGAAGTATGGGCCCAAAGATTTCTTCCTGCATTACCGGGCTGTCTGCGGCAACATCCGTAAGAATGCTGGGTTCAATAAATAAGTTCGACCGGTCATGCGAACCGCCATGCACCAGCTTTCCATCCTTAAAATAATGCAGCAACCTGTTGAATTGTTTTTCGTTGATGATCTTTCCGTAGTTATCGGAATGTTTTGGGTCATTGCCGAAGAACTGTACAATTACTTTTTTTATCGCATCAATAAATTTCTCTTTCACGGATTCATGCACCAGTACATAATCAGGCGCCACGCACATCTGCCCGGCATTTGAAAATTTGGCGATGGCAATGCGGCGTGCAGCAACGGAGATATTGGCATCTGATTCTACAACACATGGACTTTTACCTCCCAGTTCCAGTGTAACAGGAACCAGTTTTTCTGCTGCCATTTTATAAATGATCTTTCCAACGGCTGTGCTGCCGGTATAGAATACATGATCAAAAGCAAAATTGTTCATCATCTCCGGAACTACCGTGGCGCCATTACCTTCGGTGAACAGTATATAGTTCTCATCAAAACTTTCCTGGATCATTTTCTTCATGACATCTGAAGTGGCCGGAGCAAACTCAGAAGATTTAAGCACCACGCAATTGCCGGCAGCAATGGCGCCTGCCAACGGCGTTAGCAAGAGTTGCAGGGGATAATTCCAGGGTCCGATAATGAGCACTACGCCCAGCGGTTCAGGCTGGATATAACTTTTTGATGGAAGGTTTACAAGATTGGTGGCTGCAGTTTTCGGCTGCATCCAGTTTTCAAGATGTTTTATCGCATTGTTCAGTTCAGAGATCAGAAAACCATTTTCGGTCACCCAACATTCTTCCGGGCTCTTTTTCAGGTCGGCATACAGTGCCTCGTACACCTGTTTTTCATAACGGTTGAGGGCTGCTTTGAGTTTCTTCAATTGTTCTTTTCTGAAAGCCAGTGGCCTGGTAGCCCCGGTATTATGGTAAGCACGAAGTTGAGCCAATTTATTTACCAGCAACATTGCCTTAAATTTGATTAAAGTTAGGTTTAATTGTATGAGCGACGAAGAATATATGCAGCTTGCATTGAAGGAAGCACAGAAAGCATTTGATGCTGATGAAGTTCCTGTTGGCGCCATCGTGGTGATGAATGGGAAAGTGATCGCCAAAGCACATAACCAGGTTGAATTGCTGAACGACAGCACAGCACATGCAGAGATCATGGCGCTCACCACGGCATATAATTTTCTTGGCAGCAAATACCTGCCCGAAGCAACGCTGTATGTTACGGTAGAGCCCTGTTTGATGTGCAGCGGTGCATTGTACTGGAGTAAGATCGGGCGTATTGTTTTCGGCGCTTATGATGAGAAGAACGGTTATCGCCGTAGTACCGGAACCAATAATCCTTTTCATCCCAAAACCGAACTGCAGGGCGGCGTACTGGAAGAAGCCTGCAGCAGGCTGATGAAGGATTTTTTTAAGGCAAAACGATGAAAAATTTCCCCGGTTTTCGAAATATGAAACAAAAATTCAGTTTAAGCTGAATTAAACCGATTGGCAGTAATTTTGTTTTCCATTAATATATTTTCTAACAGCATAAATCTATAGTTATGGCATTTACATTAGCTCCACTACCGTATGGATACGACGCACTGGAACCACACATTGATACGCAAACCATGCAGATACATCATGATAAGCATCACCAGGCTTATGTTGACAACCTGAATAAAGCGATCGCAGGAACCGATAACGAAAAGAAATCACTCGAAGAACTGGTTAAACATGCCGGCAGTATCAGTCCGGCCGTACGCAACAATGGCGGCGGACACTGGAATCACCATTTCTTCTGGGAAAGCCTTGCAGGCAATGCAGGAGGCAAACCTTCCGGTAAACTGGCGGAAGCGATCGATGCAACATTCGGTTCTTTTGATGCTTTCAAAGAAAAATTCAACAATGCAGGTATCACACGTTTCGGAAGCGGCTGGGCATGGCTTATTGTAAAAGACGGAAAACTGGAAGTAAGTTCTACACCCAACCAGGACAATCCTTTGATGGATGTTGCCGAAGTAAAAGGAACACCGATACTCGGCGCAGACGTTTGGGAGCATGCCTACTACCTCAAGTATCAGAACAAGCGTGCTGATTATCTCAGCGCTTTCTGGAATGTGGTGAACTGGGCCAAAGTAGCAGAAAGATTTGAAGCTGCTTAAGGCAGAATATGTAGTTGTATAAATATTGAATAAGGAATGGAAAAGTTCAGATCTGTATGGGTTTACTTTTTCATTCCTTATTTTTTTACGTGTTATGCTATTAAGTTTTGAAAGCTTTGCTTTGCGGTTGGCTAATGATATTTTAAATCACAGATCAGGGAACTGAATTTTAGTTTACAGTAGTGCTAAGGATTGGTTCGTGCGACAGGAACCAGGGCGGCGGGAAAAAATTCTTTCTTCGGCCTCATAAAAAGGCCGTTAAGAAAATCGGATTGGAAGGCGTTAAGAAGGAAAACAGTTGATCCCTGGTTGGGAATTATTGTTAGTTGGTAAGTCGCACAAATGCTGGATTTTATTCAAAAGATGGAACTTGTTTTTTCTTTAGCCCACTTTTTTATCAAGTGGCTGTTGCACAACCGTTGTTAGGTTTTCTGATTTCAGTCTCTTTTGTTTTCTTACTTAATTGCAGTATAGATAATTAAGGTGTTCTGGTAAGTTTCTGGTTGCAAAC
>JAFDXA010000400.1 GCA_018268185.1 Bacteroidota bacterium | reverse complement strand
TATCGGCGAAACTATCTGCTCCTGTATAATCGAGCCAGTTGAAACGACGTACTTTATAAGGACAGTTGTTGGCACAATACCTTGTACCGATACAACGGTTATAGGTCATCTGGTTCAATCCTTCGCTGCTGTGGTTGGTTGCAGCCACCGGGCAAACGTTTTCGCATGGAGCGTTATCGCAATGCTGGCAAAGCATCGGCTGAAATATAACATCCGGGTTCTTTTTATCACCGGTGAAATAACGGTCGATACGCAGCCAGTGCATTTCGTGCGCACGCTGTACCTGTGTTTTACCAACAACAGGAACGTTGTTTTCTGCTGTACAGGCAACCACGCAGGCGCTGCAACCTGTACAGGTATTAAGGTCAATGCTCATTCCCCATTTAACACCCGGCTTTACATAATCAGGGTAAATGGTAGCATCTTTTCTGAAATCAGTTTTTCCATCAGCCATCAGGATATGCCTTTCTTCTCTTGGCTCTTCCAGTACAGCTTCCGGGTTTTTGCGGAAACTCTCCAGGTTGGTTTCAAACAGGATCGGCCTGTTTTCAGAATAACCATGCACCTGTGTTTGAGCTAATGGGTATGTTGTATTTGTTTTGGCGAATGTTGCTTCTGAGCTGTATTGATTAGCTACACCATCAAAATTTACCAATGGATAAACGTTCTTCCCGGAACCGGTAGCTGAACGGCCGATACGGTCTTTTGATTTTGCATCATCTGCGCTTTTTCTTCCGTAACCAACTGCAACTGCAATGGTATTCGCATTCAATCCGGGCAATATAAGTGCAGGCAACTCTACAGGGCGGCCTTTAACTGTAATTTTTACAACAGGCTTTTCAGGCGTTACTTCGTAAGCGTCTGCCTGGCGTTGGTTATTCAGTACATCTATGCCGAACAATGTTTTTGCCATATCGGGCCCCATCATTGCATAGTTGTCCCAGGTTACTTTTGATATCGGGTCTGGCAATTCCTGTAGCCATGGATTGTTTGCCTGGGCTCCGTTACCTACAGAGACTTTTTCATAGATAAAGAGCTCTGTTGCGCTTCCTTTTACTGATGCGATTTTAGAAGAAGCTTCCGACAGTTTTCCTGCATTGAATGTTCCTGCAGCAACAACCGGGCTTGCTGGTTCTATCACACCGTCCTGCAGCGCTTTCTCCCATGTATCAGCTCCACCAAGTTTGGCTGACCAGTAATTCTTGAGATATGCTTCATATTCATCCCCCGCATTTGTTGAAACCACGGGAGCCTGTGCTTTTTGAGTTGTATCATTGGCCGCTGCTGCCACTTTTGTTACATCTGCACCCATCCACTTCAGTAAGGAAGTCTGGAATGGCCTTGTTTTAAACAGCGGGTTGATCAATGGCTGAACCAGGCTGTAATATCCTGATTTAGGTTCTGCATCGCCCCAGCTTTCTAGCCAATGTGGTGCAGGAATAATGTATTTGCACAATTCAGTGGTTTCGTCCATGGTGGCGTTGAATGAAACACTCAGGGCAACTTTTGATAAACCATCTGTAAATTTTTTGCTGTCGCCATAGTTGTATGCAGGATTACATCCGTACACCATAACGGCTCCGATCGCACCGGCATTCATTTCGTCAACCAGCCTGGCGAGATCTGCATCATTTCCTTTGCGGTAGTTAGATGTTACGCCCCAGTTAACCGTTGTTCCGTTTGCTCCGATCGCTTCGTTGATCGCATTTACAACCACCTGTACATTTGCATCATTGCTTCCGCAAACAACCAGCGCCTGGCCTTTGCTTGCTGTTAACGCTGCAGCAGCTTTTTCAATTCCTTTTGCAAGGGCTGCATCGCTGATGGCAGGAGCAGCAACAGCTCCGCCCAGTTTTGCAAGAAGTGCAAGTGCAATGGCTCCTGTTTCTGATGGTTTGTGTGTATACCTGTCATCAGCATTACTTCCTGTGATACTGAGCATACTTTCAAAATGGAAGTGGCGGCTGATCTCTGGCTTTTCGCCTTTTATGCGTTTTGTTTCTGCATATTGCCTGCTGAATTCAACCGGGCTTAACCAGGTTGCCAGGAAATCTGCACTTAAGCTAACGATGGTTTTAGCCTTATCGAAATGATAAGAAGGGATCGCCCTTTTACCATAACAGGCTTCGTTAGCCGCCAGCATACCGCTGTAACTCACTGCGTCGTATTGAACATGACGGCTGCCCGGGTATTTGGCTATAAAATCATTGATGATCTGTAGTGTAGAAGGAGAGTGAATGGTTGAAGTAAGGATCACTACCGGTTTGCCGGCAATGCTGCCCATGGCACCGGCTATCATTTTATCAAAGGCTTCAAACGTGCTTACTTCTTTAAAGTTTCCGCCATCTTTCTGCAAAGGATGACGAAGGCGTGTTGTATCATAAAGGTCCAGTACAGAAGCCTGTGCCTGGGCACTGGTTCCTCCTTTTGTAATGGACGACAGATCGTTTCCTTCTATTTTGATGGGCCTTCCGTCTCTTTGTTTTACAACAACGCTGATAGCATCTCCCCCGTTTATATAAGTAGAAGCGTAATAATTCGGAATGCCGGCAATAACATTATCCGGCTTATGCAAATAAGGTACAGCTTTGCGAACAGGCGTTTCGCAACTGGCCGCCAGCGCTGCTGCAGCCGTGCTGAAACCAAGATATTTTAAGAAGTCCCTGCGTGGTGTTTTACCATCCAGCAGGCCTTTGTCGTTCAGGTCTTCCAAAGGAAGCAGCTCTTCTTTAAATTCATTGGCTGTTGATTCCTTAAAGGCCTCCGACTGATTCAGTTCTCCGAAATTCTGCCAGTACTTATTCATAATTTACTGATATGCTGATTTGCAATTATGCTAACCTCGAGAGCAGTGATTGGGATTACCTGGTAAACTGCTTAATTAGCTGATTATATTAATAGTGACATTTTTGACATTCAGTTCCGCCGATTTTCTCAACAGTTACGCTGTCCATCTTATGATTTTTCAGGTCATTGTGGAACTTCTCATAAATGCTGTAGAATTTGTTTCCGGTACTGTCTGCTTTATTATAAAAGTCAACTTTTGTTTCACGGTGACAATTCACACACCAGCCCATGCTCAGTTCTGAGAACTGATAAACTTCAGGCATTTCCTGGATGTTTCCATGGCAGGTCTGGCATTGCTGCTTACCTACTTTTACGTGCTGGCTGTGGTTGAAATAAACATGATCGGGCAGGTTGTGTATTTTGATCCATTCGATCGGGCGTGCTCCGTCTGGAATACCATCTTTGTTGTTATCAGGATTGTATTGTCTTGTATCCGGATTCCATCCTGCATAAGAATAAAGTTTCTGGATCTCAGCAGTACCATTTACAGGTACGCCGTTTTCTTTTACGATAGGATCGCCTTTGTATTCTTTGATCGCCATGTGACAGTTCATACAAACATTCACTGAAGGAATGCTTGCCTGCTTGCTGTCCTGCGCTCCGCCGTGGCAGTACAGGCAACTGATCTGGTTAACACCGGCGTGTACTTTGTGAGAGTAGTAGATCGGCTGTTCTGGTTGATAGTTCTTCATTCTTCCAAGCCCGATAGCCGCATTGATGGTCATATATCCGCCGATACCAAAAAGTACCAGTACGGCTGCCATCAAATAAGTTTTATTGCGATAGAACGGAACAGGTTCTCCACGGAGAACACCTTCTTTTTCATCGGTGAGTTTGCGGAGATTGCTGTTAACCTGTAATAATATGAATGCTACTACAGCTAAAACGAGTGTAAGAATTCCGAAGAGAAGTGAATTGTCTGAAGCAGGTTCTCCGGCAGCAGCACCGCCATCTGCTTTAGCAACCGGTGGCGTGTAATCGTCAACATACTTCATGATAGCATCAACTTCATCCTTCTTGAGGTTAGCGAATGCAGTCATCACGGTAGGCTTCCATTTATCTTTCAACGCCTTTGCATAAGGATCGTTGGTTCCGGCGGGATTGGCGATCCAGCCATAGATCCAACCTTCCGGTTGCCTGTCTTTCCAACCTTTCAGGGCCGGGCCCGTATAATCAACATCGGGTTTGTGACAGTTGGCACAATTCGCTTTGAACAGTGCTTCACCATCAGCAGCCAACACAGAATTACTTGAGGAAATAAGCAGAAAAAAGAAAACGCCTGCGAAAATTTTGGTAATGATTTTTCTATAGCGACTCATACAGTTATCGGGGCTAATGTGGAAAATATCCTTATTCGTGTGCAAAAATAAGGGAGGAGGCTGATAAATTACCAACATTTGTTAATTTTTTTTTTCCTTATCTAGCGTGGCTTTCAGCGATTTGTGCGATTGTTATACCCCCCATTGTCATGGCTTTGTAAGTACTGTTTTTACTGTCCTATTAATAAAAATCCGCATGCTTTTATAAGAATCTTTTGCTGCATTTTTGCATCATGTTTAAAAAATTACAGGAGCGTTGGGGGGTAAATGGTCTGAGTCTGTTCTTAATAATCTGCACGTTTGCATTGGGAGGCAGCCTTTGTGGCTGGCTGGGCAGAAAGCTTCTTTTGATTTCCGGAATTGATAGGGGGGTACTGTGGGTTTTCCTTTATATTCTCCTGGTAACCATACTTTGGCCGATCTGTGTACTGGTAATCAGTATTCCCCTGGGCCAGTTCAGTTTTTTCAGGAAGTACATATTAAAGATCTGGGGAAGGATCAGCGGTAACAGGAAAAACAGATGACCAGCAAACCCGTTCATATAGCCATTTTTGCCAGCGGTGCCGGGAGTAATGCCCGCAGGATCATAGAATATTTTAAGGAAGACCCGGGGGTAGAGATATCACTGGTTGTTTGTAACAAGCCGGGAGCCGGGGTACTCCAGGTAGCTTCGGATCACCATATTCCTGCTGTTTTAATTGAACGGGATCGTTTTTTCAAGGGTGATGGTTACCTGCCCGATCTAGAAAAGCACCGGGTAGACCTGCTGGTGCTGGCTGGTTTTTTATGGAAGGTTCCGGAAAAGATCATCCAGGCTTATCCCGGGAAGATCATCAATATTCACCCGGCATTGTTACCGGCTTATGGCGGAAAAGGCATGTACGGGCATTATGTACATGAAGCGGTGCTGGCCAACCGGGAACCCCTTAGCGGTATTACAATACATTATGTAGATGAGCATTATGATCATGGAGATACAATTTTCCAGGCTACCTGCAGGATTGAAGAAAATGATACGGTAGAATCGCTTTCGCAAAAGATACAGCAACTGGAACACGCCCATTACCCGGAGGTGATTGCCGGCATTATCAAAAAGCAAAAACCGCGTTAAACAAAGCCGGGCTCCCGGATTTCTTGCTTAATATTACAGCGTTGATGCTGCTCTCTTTTCGCAATACCATATTTATATGCCTGCTTATGCTCTGGAGTTCTGTAACCCGGTCGCAGATAACCATTAGCGGGACTGTTCTCGACAGCGGCAGGGTGAATTACGTAGAAAATGTAAGGGTTGTGAGTACCGGCGGATTATTTGCGCTCACCGACAGCCTCGGCCGCTACACAATCCTGGTAATGGAATCAGATTCCATCAGTTTTTATTATAAGAATAAGCCAACCCAGAAATTCCCGGTTAAACAGATCGCTGACCCGGCAAAGTTTGACATCAGCCTGCACGTACCGGTAAAGGGCAAATATCATGTTATGAATGAAGTGGTGGTTTTCTCCAAAACCCACAAACAGGATTCTCTCGAAAACCGGGAAACCTATGCAGATGTTTTCAATTATAAAAAACCCGGACTATCTACTTCCATTACACCGGGCGGAATGGTTGGTGCCGACCTTGATGAACTGATCAATATTTTCCGGTTCAGGCGAAACAAAAGGCTGAAGTCTTTTCAGCAGCGGCTGGAAACTGAAGAACAGGAAAAGTATATTGATTACAGGTTCAGCCGGGTTTTTGTAAAACGGATCACGGGGTTAACGGGCCCGACCCTGGATTCTTTTATGGTTTGGTATCGTCCCGATTATATGTTCACCAAGTACAGTGATGAAATAACCTTCAATGAATATATTCTGAAAGCCTATTACCAATTTCAGAAGATCGCCTTCGTTCCCGAAGCAAAAAAAGATTAGCTTGATTTACGACTACCGCTTTTCCGATTTTAAAAAAAGAAAAGTAATTTCCGTTCTCTTAGGATGATATGGAACAACTGCACAATGAATTAAAAAAAGAGTTTCAACTGGAAAGAATGATCCTTTTCAGTGATGCGGTTTTTGCCATTGCTATCACATTATTGGTAATTGAGTTAAAGGTTCCTGAAATTGAAAGGCCTGAGTTAACCGATAGCAGGTTATTGAGCGCCCTGGCTCACATGCTCCCGAAATTTTTCGGTTACATCGTAAGCTTCATGTTCATCGGCATATACTGGACGGTACACCACCGGCTCTTTGGTTATGTTGTTAATTATACCCCGAAACTATTAAGGTTAAACCTCTTCTTTTTATTTGCAGTAGCGCTGATGCCATTCAGCACAGCTTTTTACAGCGAATACCTGATGAAGCATGTGCTTACACCGGTGATTTTTTATACGGGCAATATCATCTTGCTCGGATTTTTTAACCTGCTCATGTGGCAACACATAGGCAATCCAAAAAATAAATTATCCGAAGGGTTATCACAGTCGGATCTGCGATATTCTACTTTCAGGGCGATTATAGTTCCTGCCATGTTTACCGTATTTGCATTTGTATATCTTGTGAATCCGTTGGTTTCTTCCATGCTGCCGGCCTTTGTTCCCTTGGTAATGCGCATTGTGAAGAGAAATCATGAAAGAAAAAAATTAAAAAAACAATAAAAGACTCTTAGCTATGGAACAGGATCAATTAACGCTTGGAATCGGCAGCAGGTTACAGCACACCTCTTGCGATCCCTTTTTCCGAACTGCATAATATTGTTCCGATTCCTGACAATCGTCCTTTCCCAGCAAGCTTAGAAATCATTGGAAATCATATAAAAAAGGCCCGGCTTGAACGAGGTATTCTAATTAAAGATGTTATTACCTTTATTGGAATTGATCGGGAAACACTCCGAAATTGGGAAAGGGATGCCACTGATCCTCATGTTAAGTATTATCCAGCCATTGAGAGATTTTTAGGGTATGCTCCCTGGAATAGTAAAGCGGAAACGCTTTCTGAAAAAATCAAGATGTACCGGTATAGAAACGGTCTCACACTCGAGCAATTTGGAAATCTCTTAGGGGTTCGTGAATGCATGGTGTGGGAGTGGGAATCAAATAACCGTATGCCGTATAAGAAAACGAAAGACCGAATTCTTTCACTTTTGGATGCCAGATGAATACCTAATCACTCTATTTTTGTTTTTCGAAAAACTCAATCAAATGAATGAAAATTTACAACTAGGTGTGGGTACTCGGCTCCAGCACACACAGCTAGGACCTGGTGTAATTGTCGGCATCCGGTACGCCAGTTACCTAATCAGTTTTATCAACCACGGAATTAAGGAGATTGACAAAACGGATAGCCATTTGGAAGAGATTATTCCTGAAAATGTCACAGTAGAAATTGAAACCCATAGTGAAATTGAATCTTCCCTCTTAAAAATATTACGAATGTGGAACGGGTTTGGGGAGGTAGTTCCCTTAGGAGATCGGTGGATTGGAGGTACTGTGAGTATTCAACCTGCAGACAAGACATTAAAGGCAAAAGAAATTCCCATCGCAGATTTTTTCCACAAAATAGTAATGCTTCGGGATCGTCTAAGGGTACTAGAGCAAAGTATCAATAGTAACAAGAAACTGTCCGATGAGGATAAAGTAAACATGCAGCAATATATTACCCGCTGTTACGGGTCGCTTACTACTTTCAATATCCTTTTTAAGAACAAAGAGCATTGGTTTGTGGGAGAAAAATCAGGAAAGGAAGATTAATTTTCTAACTACGTCAATATTGTCCTTTAAACCAAGCTGCCGAACCTCACTGTTCGGCAGCTTTTTGGCCTCTAAAACGGCAGATCATCAGTTGCTGGCTTTGGTGCAGGCATAGAAGCCGCATCTGCAATTCCCTTCTGTTGTTGATGCACTTTAATTGAATCAACATGGCAGTGCAAACTTGCCTTTGCTTCTCCTTGCATATCGGTGTATGCAGTGGCATAGGTTCTACCGGTTAATTCAATGAGGCTTCCCTTTTTGAGCCGGGTGGCAATACTTGGGGTGAGCCAGTATGCACAGGTAAAGAAGGTAGTGTTTTGTTTCCACGTATCACTTCCCTTTGGTTTGTAGCTGTCATTGACAGCCAGCGTGAAGTTTACTACTTTCCGATCATCTTTCAGTGTTGTTACCACTGCATCTTTGGTTAATCTTCCAATCAGTACCATTGTGTTTTGTTTTATGTGTTAAAAAAAATCTATTCAACAGGTTACTTAAATAACCCAATTTGTACCGTCTTTGGTTTGTTAACATAGTTCGTGTGACTATGCTTCTTGATAAGATAGTACACCGTGATGTCTTCGTTCTGTGTTATCGCCCAAGCAGCTTGGAGTGCTTTTGCCCGAAGGCATCGCTTCTTCCTCTGAATCTCCCATGATAAATACATGAGTTTGGATAAACGGGATTGCTGTTCCATAGTATAAGTTTTAAATGATGCGGCACAAGATGAATTTGGCCAGATTAGGCAACCCATTATAGAAGCGTGGCAGGAAGTCAAGGTTTTCAGTATAAAAAATACGACTGAACCCCTGCTTGTATCTGAAGTGGAGATTTTTTTGCAGAAACCGGAGGCAAGTGAAATGTAATGGAGCGCAGACCTTTACTGACGTTTGTGGGAGGGTGATAGCTTTGCCGGATGCTGGCTAAATAAAAGAAGCATACGAATCTAGTTAATGAAATTCATCATTACATTCCTTACTGTATCGTGTTGGTGAAATTCTGACACAAAACATGACAAACAATGGTGTAGCCATTTTTGAATAAAATGTTCAAAAAAATTTGTTAATAGTATGATTTTTAGTATATAATGACAATTTTATGACAAAATATAGTAAAATCACTACTGACAATGTATCGTAAAAATACGTTTTGGCACCCTTTTAGTGCCCTACCCACGCCCATAAAATTAGGGCTACATTAGACTTATGAGTTATTTAAGATCACAAATGCTGTATGATGACGGCATTTATTACAAATGGACTGCACGGGCAGACCATGACAATCCTTACTACAGACATGGTTCGGATGCAACATTACTTAACCGTACCGAAGGTTATGAAGTTTTATATTTCATAAATCACATCGGTGCAAAGTATTGGAACCCTCCCACACTCGGAGTGTATCAAAAAATCGAGCGAATGATACGCTATTATGTGCCTTCAAACATAAGGTCACATAAAGGAGTTGAAGATTGGATTATTACCAACTGGCAAGCTGTTTAAAGTAAAATCCTTTTTCTTTGAAAACCTTCTTTGTGTAAAGAAGGTTTTTTATTTTAAACTAATTTGTTATGATTTAGCATTAATATATTGTTACTTAAAATAAATATTGCTTTGGTAAAAGAGCCTTCAGCCAAAAGAAGCCATGCCTTCCGGCACACTTGTCCGGAATGAAGCACAGGGCGGCCTTCGCGAGCCGCAAAAGCCAGCAGGCGGAGGAACGACAGATGCTGGCTGCGAGCCCCCACCAGAGGCTTTGATTGGAACGCATGCAGTGCGAATCAAAGCACCTTAGAAAGAATCCTCAAAAGTTCAGGTTACTAGGTTCCAGGTTCTGCACTGAGCAAGGACGATAGTCCGCAGTCTGAAGTGGGGAGCACCGGCTCGCAAAAATCATGGGAAGTGGGTGGATGAATGGACAAGTCAATTAAACAATTTCCCCCATTCAGACATAGGAACTTCCTGAACGAAGGAAGGTGACGCTGCACTGGCTATGTCAAACTACGAGCCCGAAGGGCAAAAGCCCATGCAATACCGTCAAAGGTTTCCTTGATATGATTGCATGGGCTTTTGGTTTGGCGAAGCCATTGCCAAGCCTTCCGGCGTGAGACCTATTTACCGGATTTAATTTGTTCAACACTTTGGAACAAATAAAGATCTAAAACAATTCATCAATACATTTTATCCGAATCGTTTGGCATTTAAGAAATGAGATGATACCTCCCTAAAAGAAGGAAAAGCTCTTCACTATCTCAAACCTTCCTTATAATATTTTCTTGGCAGAAAAAATTTTGATTTTCCCAAAGAATTAAAATTTTTACTAATTGTCATTGCCACAACCCAAATTCCAAAATAAAAACTTTAAGTTCTTGTTTATTAGGCTTTTGCCGTCCCGTTCAAATTTTTGAATTTCGTATATTTAATTGTTAGCTGCATGGCAAACCGAACTCATCAATATGCAAACTCCAAACTATTTAATACACAAACATTCAGTCACCATAATTAATCAAGACGAAATTGAAGCATTCACTTCCAATGATGATTTCAATGTTTTGGGAGTAGAATTATTTAAAGAAATATTATCTCCTCTTATTGTTGTAGCTACAGTTTACAGAAAAGATGACTCGGGAAAATCCGTGCCTTTTAATCATGAAGAAGCCGCCCTTATAGGAAATCTCGTAAGATATAATAAACTATGTTCAGCTTTTTTGGAACAATTTACTCGAAAAAGAAGCGAAACCTCTTTGATATTTCTACGATGCATTGCCGAAACTTATATAAACCTAAAATATTTTTTAAAATTTAAAGATAAAGCGACTATAACTCATTATATCAAACATTCACTTCGACAAGAGAAAAAAATGATCGAGTTAATACGACAAAATGTATCCAATAAAACTGAAGCTGATGATATAGAATTGCGCATGATGGAATCAATTAATCGAGCTTTTCGGAAATCCGATTTTGAAGAAGATGAAATAGGAAACTCCTCGAAATGGGATGAAAAAGTAAAATCTCGTCTAAGTGAAATTTTTGATCCTCAAGCGTATGTCTTAATATACGGATCTTCAAGTCATGCAATCCATGGAAATTGGCAAGATCTAATACATTTTCATTTAACAGAAGAAGGCGATGGATTCCAAGCTAAAACAGATTGGTCGGTCCCGACCTTACAAATTTTAAGCGGAGCAATTTTATTATCCTGTGATTTGCTTAGAAATTATGCCATTGAAGTGCTTCCCGAATCTCAAAGCAAAAACGAATTAATTGACTTTATAGATGATCTTGGGAATAGGACATTTCGACTAGATAATCAGCATGAAAAATTTTTACAAAAGCATAGACAAGAAAGAAAAGGAAGTAAATGAATGCCCTGCAGCTAACAACAGCATTGTCAAAAATTTGGGCGGACAGTTTCATTCTCAGCAGTATTTCTTCATTCTTCTTTGGTTTTCGGGTTGACCACGAACCTTTCCGCCAGCGGTTTTTTGCTACGCTCCTAGTTCCGCTGGCTGGTTGGGCAATAACAATCTAAATTCGTTCCCTTAACTTTGTTCTGCAACGGGCGGACACTCATCAAATTCCCAAACTTCGCCAATGCTCGACGTTGTGTGCAAGCTAAATTGACACCCTAAGTGAAATCAACAGACATTTCCCTCGATAATATTACTAGTTTGAATGACTTCTATGTTTTATTTGAAGCCAATGCTTTATTCTTAGAAAAAAATCATGACATTACAGAATTACTTTTAAAATATAAGAACAAAACAACATCAGACGACGAAAAGCAGAAATTGCAATGGGAAGTAGAATCTTTCCTATTCTCTTTTCACGGAAACCGAATTTTTTCATTCTCAACAAGCAACGGAAAAGAAATTGGAGAAGTGGCTGAATACCCTCAATTGACTCCTCACCAAAAAGCCGCATTTGACTATATAACTGAACGTTCAAAAAAATCAAAGTCAGCTTTATTACTTGCAAGATATAATCATCTTTTGTGGAAAAGCATTATCAAAAAGAACACTGCATTTGCTCTAAGAGCCTCAGAAAACTATATTAAAACAATAAACCAATGTGTTCAATTACTTGTTGAAAACGAACTTGATTATTCGCTCACAATTGGTAGGCTCTTTGAAAATTTAGTTGGAATTGTAAATGAAGGAAAAGTACACATAGTAGAAACCCAAAAGCTGACAACACATTTACTATATCATCAACCACAAATCTCTTTTTGGGCGAAACACGGAATTATTAAGGATATGCTAAAATATCCCAAAATATTTAAGGCTGTAGATTTCGAAAATGTTCTTTCCATCTTCGATATTAGATTAGTGGAACTAGATACTAAGGCAGACGATTTTGCATTAGTCAATTATCATTTACCAACTGCAATTGAGGTCGCTCAAAAAACTAAGTCGGACGTAAAGAAGTGGTATAATGAGATGGGACTTGCATATTTAAGGATGGCTCAAACAGAAAATGACGAAACAAGAAATTGGATTAAACTCGATGAATATAGAGCCGCTATAGACGCTTTTAGACAAAGCGGTAATAAAGAAAAAAAAGAAGAAATTGAACAACTATACTTTCAGTTAAAAGACAAAGTGCGCCTTGACGAATACAAAGTTGATTTTGATGAAGAGACGATAAAAAAATTGCAAAAACTTCAGTTAGAACTTAAAAATAAAGCTCTAGCTCTATTGAAAAACGACCCAGAATATATTTATGCTACAATTGCAAATGGAAATTTTTTTCCAAAGTATTCGGATGTCTTTAAAGCGACAAAAAACAATGAAAATCACTTTT
>JAFDXA010000003.1 GCA_018268185.1 Bacteroidota bacterium | reverse complement strand
CAGGAATATTTTCAATAATGACCGTTTCATTTCCTCCTCTTGTTGTAATGGTTGCATTTTTTACCGGGTAACGTGCAATACGAACCTTTCTTATACCGGCACCTGCATCATATACGTATGCCACAAAAAAAGAATCTACTGATGGATAATCGGGATGCAATGCCATGCCCATCATTCCATCCTGGCTGATAGATGTAACAGGAGAACCACTTGTTGTAAATTTTACAGAACCAGCGATGTTCAGGATATCTCTTTTCTTACCCGTTACCGGGCTTACTTTGATAACCCTGCCTCTTCTTTCACTGATCCAAAGTGAGTCATCCGGACCATAAATAATTTCGAAAGGATGTTGCAGAAAATACCTATCGGCAGGTGATGCCGGCAATTGGTTAATCACCTGTTTTGCGGTGAATACTTCGCCCTGGGCCCGGCAGATAGTAAAGTGCAACCAGGGTAAAAGGCTAGCTATCAACAGGTATTTTTTCATAGCATGGTTTTTCAGAAGGAGCTCTGCAATTTCCTGGTGTAAGTTTACAGATACTGCAGCTGAATTCAAAGGTATAACCACTCGATAAACCGTACACGTGAATATACCATTTAGGATAGAAGAACCTGCATCAATTATCCTGTGTTACTATAATGCTATAGTAAAATTGTTTTCAATGGTTCGTTAAGCCTTATCCATTTGCTCCAAAACAAATTTTGATATAATGCCTGGCCGGATTTAAAATCAAAACAATCAGTAAATGATTTGACCCAGAAAAAGTTAGCAGAACCGGTTCTTACCCGGGGTTTTTCTATTTAAAAAAATATAATATCTGCACATCATACCTAGTATTTGTTCACTGGTAGTTTTACCTTTCGTTGATTGAGAACCAACAACATAACATCACTGTTCATAAGTTCTGAAATAATTTTTTAATACTCCATAATATTCCTGGCCATACTTCGTTGTCAGCTTGTAGTATCCATTCAATCCATGTAGTTTTTGCTAATCTAAATCCAATTAGAATGAAAACACATGTACAATTCCGAGTGGTTTTTACTACTTTTCTTTTTGTTCTTCTATCATCAAAAAATTTTGCACAGGGAACCAACCGGGTTGATGTAGGCAAGAGTTTTGCCAATATCAGCAAATTACAGACAGGTGGAACTTTCAATCCCGGCGACACCATTGAAGTGCGTGTAACCATTGCTGTTATTACACAAACAACCTATACTGCTGTAGACAGTGTACAGGTTTTTGATGTGGTGCCCGCCAAAACCATTTACATCCCGGGCTCCCTCAGGGTTGCCACCAACCAGGGTTTAACTTACAAGGGGCCTTTTACTGAAGCACTTGATGGCGACCAGGGCAGCAATGTAGGTGGCGCTATCACCATCAACCTCGGTAACAAAGCAACCGGCACAAAGGGCGGGCGCATCCGCTCTGATACCAGTAAGCCCAGTTTCTTCAACTCCCATTGTATTATGATGGCCTGTTACAGGGTCAGGATTGACCCAGCCGCAGCTTATGGTGATACCATCACTTTCGGAGGTAACATAAAATACAAAATGGTTACACCCGCCAACGGCTGGACCTTCGTTGATTTTCCTCCCTACCGGATCTTACTTTTCCCGAACTCGGGGCTTTGCCCGAATGGCGCTGCCATCAGTGCAGCCTCCGATTCCGCAGGTACATTTGCGAGTGGCAATACACAGAACAGGCCTGCCGCATTGGCTTTTTCAACAACCTACATTAAGCAGAATATTTCTACCGGGCAACCTAACGATTACTATTATGCTATTGTAAATAACAGCAGTGCTGATGGCACGATCAATCCCAATTCAACAATGCCCGAATCTCCTTCTTTACATCGGGTATTCGGTTTCTGGGATATTGGCGGCGATCACACAGGCGCAGCAGTTCCCTCCAAAGGAAACTTACCGGCTACCCCCGGAACCAGGGGCGGTTACTTTGTACTGATCAACGCCAGTTACAATACCAATGTAGCTTACCAGGAAACGTTGAATAACCTTTGTGCAAAAACTTACTATGAATTCAGCGCCTGGTTCCGGAATGTTTGTCCACGTTGCAGTTGCGACAGTAATGGGAAGGGCACCAATGCCTCGGGATTCATTCCTTATCCAGGCAATGATTCATCAGGCGTAAGGCCCAACCTCACTTTTGAGATCGATGGACTTGCATATTATACAACCGGTGATATCAAATATGATCGTGCAGCAGCCTGGAAACAATACGGATTTACTTTTCAAACCAAGTTGACACAAAACAGTGCCAATTTTGTGATCAGGAATAATTCACCCGGGGGCGGAGGTAACGACTGGGCGATTGATGATATCAAAGTATCGCATTGCGGGCCTGCCATGAAAATGAATTACAACCCGATCGTACTTGGCTGCCAGGCCAATCCTTTCCAGGTGAATCTACGGGATACGATCCGCTACATTTACAACAACAGTTATGTTTATTACAAATGGCAGAAAAGCAATGTTGGTGGAACGATATGGAATGATATGACAGGCCCCGGAACATCCGGTGTAGGCAGCCCTACACTTGTAAATGGTTTGTACCAGTTCATTGCAACACTGCCTCCTTTTCTTGCTTACCCAGCCGACAGCGGAACTTATTACCGTGTGATCCTTGCAACCACAGCGGCCAACCTCGCCAACAACTGCGCTTACAATGATGGTTCTACCACCATGGTAAAAGTTATCAATTGTGGTACTGTACTAAGTGCAGTATTTAACCAGTTCAGGGGGCAGCTTGTTGATAAACACTCATTTCTTACATGGGCAACCAATGGTGAAGAAGGGCTTCTTGATTATGAAATAGAAAAGAGTCTTGATGGCAATTCATTTTACCGGATTGCATCAGTTCCTGCAAGGAATATAGCTGAGTCCTATTACAACTTCACAGATCCCGACCCGGTTTATGAGAACACATATTACCGGCTTAAGATGAATGACAACGATGGGAGGTTCAAATACAGTTCAACAATATTGTTAAGCCCGCAACTGAAACTTGAATTGAAAACCTTCAACAATCCATTTAGAACCGAGATAAATACAGAAGTAATAATACCCGAAAACGGGGTTTTACAAATGCAATTGATCAATGACAAAGGCCAGTCGGTAAAGTTGATTCAGCAGCAGGTGAGAAAAGGCCTGAATGAAATTAAGATGACTGAGATAAACGGCAACAACGGTATTTATTTCCTGGT
>JAFDXA010000039.1 GCA_018268185.1 Bacteroidota bacterium | reverse complement strand
TTTACAGCTTTTAGCCGGTAGTACATTTCAGGCTCTGCCATGTTAATATCAGTGCTGTATGTGTGATCGCCGCTTCCTGCTGCAGTTACTGACTTTAGTGTGGTGAACGCCCCGGTTTTACTCCTTCCTTCAATTTCAAAATGTAAAACACCAGACTCATCGATCGTACTCCAATTAAGATTAGCCATGCTGTTGGCAGTTACTTTGCCTGTAAAATTTAATACCTGCAAGGGAATTACGGAAAGGTTCAGGTTGGCAGACCAGGCTCCTCTTCCATACGTGAATACAAATAATTTCTTATCAGCTGCTCTGAATCTCATTTCACTTACCTGTACATTCGGGAAATAACGCTCTTTTGTCCAGTTGTTTCCTCCGTCCGTTGTGATATAAATACCTCCTTCTTTAGTACCTACTAAAATAACATTGCTGTTACCTGGATATGTAGTTAAGGAGATCGGTGTTACATCAACAGGAAAATTCATGTTTGTCCATTGAACATTTCCCTGCAGCATGTTTGTAGATTTATAAATAGCCGAAGGAAGATTTTTTTCAGCAGGAATAAAACTGAATCATTATTAAAATCAGTATACATTTTCTCTGCAATCGCCGGCGCTGCCATACCAAAATCAGTTTCCGGTGCTGCCGTTGCAGCGGAGGGCATTACAAACAAAGAATCATTATTAGCAAAGTAAACCACCGGGTCTGCTGTTCTGCCACTCGCAATCGAAACCCAATAATAAGATACTCCATCATAGTATTTTGATATTGGTTGCCAATTATTGCCACTGTTAACACTCCTCCAGAGTCTTTTTAATGTTGGGATGAACAGCAGTTTATCGTCAGACTCATTCATAATGAAAGGTTGAATGAACATTGTTCCCTCATCAATAGAAAAATTATTATCAGCATCCAGTTCATTCAGAATATTTACATAATTCTGGCTTGTAAGCGCATTGTCCAATCTAACCATATGAGCTCCCTGGAAACTGCAATAGACCTTATTGGGATTTTGTTTGCTCCACCAGTTATAACACCCGTCTCCGCTCAATATAAATTGAGAAGTTGTTGTTGTTTTGGTTAAATAACAACCGATATCCATCATTCCGGCAATAGTATTGTTCCCGGTTGAATAATCGCCGTGAACCATATCCTGAACATAAAGCGTATTATTATGTTTCTCGCCAAAAATATCCCCGGCGATATCAAGTTGAGGTCTTTCAAGCGAATAAACTCCATTATCACTTGAAAAATATATCCCGTTGGAGCGTTGGGGATTAAAAAATATATCCTGAAAGTCCCATCCGCAATAAAGACTTTTCCATGTTAATCCTCCGTCTACCGACCCCCGCATACCCACACCGCCTGCAAATACAACGTTTGGATCATCAGGTTTTATAGCAATCAATGTGGAATAAATCCCTCCATAGGTGTTCAAGGTTGCCATTGTATTCCAACTCACGCCTCCATCCAACGATTTTAAGATCACAATTCCCGATGCGTTTGAATACCTATACCCGGCATACCTTACCAAAGGTTGCTGCCGGCAAACGGCAACTGATAAGGCAATAGCATTGGTTGGCACTCCGGCATTCTGCAATGCAAATGTTCCGGGATCACCCGATGCTGATAACCACATTCTATAATAGGTTGTAACAATTACCGAACCATCATCCAGCAATACAAAATCACTCAAGGTTTCGCCTACAGCAGGCTGAAAAACACGCTCAATGGTTTGAAATTTATTTTTTGTACGATATAATCCCACCGAAGCAGTTGTTCCAAGTCGCTGAAGAAAATAGATCGTATTTGAATCCAGCCGTGAACAAATAATTTTATTGATGCTACCTGGTAAATTCACTGGTGAGAGTGTTACCTGTGAAAATGAATTACCATTATCAATTGATCGGTATATATCTAACAGTGTGATCCCGTTTTCCTTTTTGGTAACTCCTGTACTGTAATAAAACTCGTTATGCTGAAAGTGATTCTGGGCAATACTTGTTGTGCGGAGTGTTGGAGCATAATCATTAACGGGAGACCAGCTGTTGCCACGGTTGTGGGTGATCCATACACCGCCATTGTCGCCCCCGGCAAGAATCATATTGGTATCAACCTCGTTGATACAGAGCGTAGTGATACGACCAGTATTGTTATAAACCCCAACCTGTTGAAGTTGTGAAATGTATTCTGAATAGTTAACTGCCAAGAGATTGGTTTCTTTCTCCTCATATTCCTCTTCTTCGGGCAGCGGTTCGCCGGGTATATTTTTATGCTGATCGGAGGATATTGGCCGGCATTGAATGTTTATCAACGCAGAAGTAAATACAAGTGCAATAAGTAATATGTTGTTTCGGATGAACATATAAAATGTTCATTGAATATACAAAATTTTACCAGCTTCCACTAGCCCCACCGCCACCAAAACTTCCTCCTCCGAACCCGCCAAAACCGCCGCCACCGGAGCTACCTCCGCCACTCCAGCCACCGCCGCCACCGCCACGGCCACTATTGAGCATCTCATTAATAAGCATCTGTCCTATGATACTGCGATAACCTCTCCTGCTCATGAAGCCACCATTGCGGCCACCACCCCGGGATGCCAGGAACAGGAAAATAAGTATGATGATAATGATAACAACAAACCCGGATGAACCGCCAGGCATTTTCTTCCTTGGAACTTTATATTCACCCTGAACCGCTTTGATGATCGCATCGGTACCTTCATCAATGCCCCTGTAGTAATCCTGTTCTTTTAAATTGGGCACAATAACTTCATCGATAATATGCTTGCAGGTGATATCAGGTAAAGCCCCTTCTACCCCATACCCCGTAGCAATATTGAGCTTACGGTCATTTTTTGCAATGAGCAGTATTACGCCATTGCTGAATTCTTTTCCCCCAACACCCCAGGCCCTGCCGAGAGCCGTGTTGTATTCCGAAACATCATAACCATCCAGGGAAGCAATGATAACAACAGCTACCTGGGTTGAAGTGCTGTCGTCAAAAGCTACCAGTTTTCTTTCCAGCGATTCCTGCTGATCATGGGTAAGTGTATTGGTAAAATCGTTTACCAGTTTTGGCGGATTAGGTTTTGCGGGAAGATTCTGAGCGCTTACGGAAATTGAAAAAACAAACAGCAACAGGCAACACAAAGCTGCTACCATTAACCTGGCAGAAAGTAACCTCTTACCGCTGTTTATCTTTATTGAAAAAAAATGCTGCTGGTTCATCTGTTCTGTTTACTTGCCGAAGATGATCTCATCGGGTAATTCATTTTTATCTTCCGTTGGTATGTAGGGAAATTTTTCGTGCAGTGTTTCACCAATATGGATTATGCAGTTAATGATCCCGTTAACCAGGTTATCATTCCTGAAATAATCAAGCATTTCTTTCACCTCCTGTTGCCAGTATTCAATTCCAACCTTTTCATGGATACCATGATCGCCGAACAATGCAACCTCTTTATGAGTTGTGGCTATGTACAATAAAACTGCATTCCTGTGATCTGTTTCTTCCATCCTGAGTTTTGCAAAAATAAGGGCAGCCCTTTCCAGGGGATCCACTAAGGGGTTTTTAGGTTCTATATAAACCCTTACCTCACCGCTGGTTCTTTTTTCGGCATTCCTGATAGCCGCAACAATGCGTTCATTTTCTTCCTGCGTAAAGAGCGGCTTCTTTCTGAAAAGGGAAAACATGAGGAGTATATTGAGCAAACAGCCTCCCTAAGGAGGCTGCTGCATTGAAATTATTTTATGTTGAAGTTGATATCAGGAGCTTTTTCACTACCTGCATCTGCTTTGTAGAATGGCTTTTCTTTGTAGCCAAACATACCTGCAAACAGGCTGTTAGGAAATCTTTTTACTTTCAGGTTGTAACCTTCTACTGATTTGTTATAATCCTGGCGGGCCACATTGATTCGGTTTTCTGTTCCTTCGATCTGGGCCTGGAAATCCTGGAAGGCCTTGGTGGTTTTCAGATCAGGATATGCTTCTGCAACAGCCATCAACCTGCTGAATGATCCCTGCAGGCTTGCCTGTGCTTTCTGATAAGCTTCCAATGAAGCGGGATCGTTTATATCTACAGTAATGGAAGTAGCTTTTGCTCTTGCCTCCAGCACTTCTTTTAAAGTTGATTTTTCAAAATTCGCAGAACCTTCAATGGTTTTGATCACACTGCTGTACAAATCTGTACGGCGCTGGTAGTTGGTTTCCACATTACTCCATACCTTCTTTACATCCTGGTCGGCAGTTACCAGACCGTTATATGAATTGCATCCCCAGAAAAAAAGTACAACAAGTATTCCGAGTACAACTAATAATCCTGAACGTTTCATGTTTGTTTGTTTTTGGTTTTATACTGTAAAATTATGCAGTTTAGAAATTAAAAGGCCGGCGATTTTGTGCCGAACGGTTCAGAAACCTTAAGAAACCCCCTTTCGGTTATTTAACCGTTTCAAAAAATCAATAGCCAGCTTTCGCGCCACCTATGTTTTCAATGGGGTGCCAGGTTGTTTTAATTTCCTGCAGATCGTAAATGAAATAAGGAGATTGGGCATCTTCGCTCTTCCATTTTACTTTATCATACAACACGATCCGCTTAACATTGGCGGCACCTTTCTCCTTCAGCATGGCTTGTACTGAAGAGTCTGATTCACAATAAACGGTTGCATTAACATCCATGTGATCAGCAAAATATGAGATGAGTTCTGATACCTTACCCGTGAGAATATTCACCACACCTCCGGGTACATCAGAACTGTTAAGTACTTCTGCAAATGTTACAGCGCACAGAGGTTTTGTTGAGGATGCCAGTACCACGCACGTATTTCCCCCGGCAATAACAGGAGCAATAACAGACACCAGCCCGATCAATGAATCGCACTGTGGCGCTACAGCTGCCACCACACCGGTGGGTTCCGGCGATGAGAAATTAAAATGGGATGATGCCACCGGGTTAACACTGCTGAAAACCTGCTGGTATTTATCACACCAGCCACTGTAATAAATCAACCTGTCGATGGCAAGGTTAACTTCTGCTTCAGCCTGCGCCCGGGTTGAATCCTGTTTCACCAATTCCTCAATAAACTGGGCTTTTCTTCCTTCCAGCATTTCTGCAATACGGTAAAGGATCTGGCCGCGGTTGAATGCGGCCCGGGCTGACCATCCGCCAAAAGCTCCTCTTGCAGAAACCATGGCATCCCTGAAGTCCTTTCTTGAACAAAGACAAACATTTGCCAGTTTTTCATTCCTGTTGTTTGAAGCAACATAATATCTACCCGATTCGGTGCGTGGGAATTGTCCGCCGATATATATTTTGTATGTTTTCAAAACCTCTAGCCTTTTTTCCGGAGCATCTTTGTGGGTTCCATTTCCGTTGAGATTAATATCCCGCTTTCTAATGATAGTTTTAGTAGCCATCTTATCCGTTTAAAGTTATAAGTTTAAGGTTCAAGGTTTGTAGGCCCTTGTTCCTTTTATTGTTGTTTTTTGCAAATACATGATCAGTTTCTGCAACATTGAACTTATCCTCATCGTTAATGAATGTAACTCTTCAAAAACTTCCTGAACTATGTAATTCCTGTCTAAAATTCTATACAACTGCGACCGTAATTCTCCACAAGAGCCTTTTGCATATCCGAGGAACATGATGAACTCAGCTCTTGTTCCTCTTTCAAACCCTTCCGCAATATTATCTATTACCGATCCGGATGACCCTTCAATCTGACCTATCAGCCGGTAATTATTTTTAAAAGTATTTTTATCAATCAAAGCCCCGACTTTCTGGTATAATTCCCGTCCCAATTGCCAAACTTCGAGGTCTTCAAATTTCAGAACAGTTGCCATCTTATTCATGTTTATTTATTAAACGTCGGTAGAAACATGCATTTAGAAAAAGTAAAAAAACATTAAATAAACTGTTTTCTACCCAACGTTAAACCTTAAACATGCGATTCCTTACACCAAACTCACATAAGCATTCAACCCATGCAAACCTCCTTCTCTTCCGTAGCCACTTTCCTTGTAGCCACCGAAAGGTGAAGTTGGATCGAATTTGTTGTAAGTGTTTGCCCAAACCACACCTGCACGCAGTTTGGTTGTCATGTTGAAAATTTTAGAACCTTTGTCTGTCCAAACACCAGCCGACAAACCGAAAGGCGTATTGTTTGCTTTCTCTATCACTTCATCATCGGTTCTGAAAGTCTGGATTGTAAGTACCGGTCCGAATATCTCTTCCTGTGCAATGCGGTTTGATTGTGCCACATTGGTGAATATCGTAGGCCTGCAGAAAAATCCTTTCTTGGGAATAGAGCAGGCTGTCTGGTACATTTCTGCACCCTCTTGCTGACCGATCTTCAGGTATTTATTGATCACTTCCAGCTGTGATCTCGAGTTGATGGCACCGATGTCGGTATTTTTATCCATCGGGTCGCCAACAATGAGACTCTCCATCCTGTCTTTCAGTTTACGAAGAACGGTTTTATAAACAGATTCCTGCACATAAAGGCGAGAACCGGCACAACAAACATGTCCCTGGTTGAAGAAGATGCCATTGATAACTCCTTCAACAGCCTGGTCGAGCGGTGCATCATCAAAAATAATATTGGCTGCTTTACCACCCAGTTCAAGCGTGGCTTTTTTATTGGTATTGGCAATGGCACGCTGAATGATCTTGCCAACATCGGTTGAACCGGTGAATGCGATCTTATTTACATCAGGATGATTTACGATGGCAGCCCCGGTAGCTCCTGCGCCGGTGATGATGTTCACAACACCCGGAGGCAGATCAGCCTCTTCAATGATCTCTGCTAATTTCAAAGCGGTTAGCGGCGTGGTTTCTGCCGGTTTTAATACCACAGTATTTCCCGTTGCAAGGGCAGGCGCTATTTTCCAGGCAGCCATGAGCAATGGAAAGTTCCATGGTATGATCTGGCCGGCAACTCCCAGCGGCTCAACGTTCCTGTTAGGGAAAGCATATTCCAGTTTATCAGCCCAGCCGGCATAATAAAAGAAATGATTGGCGGCAGTGGGTACATCAAAATCGCGGCTCTCACGAATGGGCTTTCCTCCATCCAGTGTTTCAATAACCGAAAATTCCCTTGCACGCTCCTGCACCATCCTTGCGATCCGGTAAATATATTTTGCCCTTTCTTTAGCAGGCATTTTCTTCCACACCTTATCATAAGCATCACGGGCTGCCTTCACAGCTTTATTTACATCCGCCTCATTGGCTTCAGCCACTTCTGAAAGTTTTTCTTCTGTAGCGGGGTTGATGGTATCAAAATATTTTTTGCCTGAAGGTTTTTCAAATTTTCCGTTTATGAACAGATCGTAACGGGAATTAATTTTTGCTGCACTCTTGCTTTCCGGTGCCGGAGCCAGGTTACGGGATGAATCGAACTTAAGTTTTATTGTATTGCTTTTTTTAGTAGCCATTGTTTGCTCTTTTAAATTTTAGGTGGTTTGAGGAAGCGGATGTTGGTTGAATGAATATGGTTTAGTAAGTTTAGAAGGTTTAGAGTTTTAGATTTATGGTTAGTCGATGCTGAAATAATCTGCCGACTGGTAAACTCCTGTCTTCTGTTTCATCAACTGCATCAGTATATCATTAGCCAGGCTGCTGGCGCCAAACCTGAACCATTCATTATTCATCCATTCTTCACCCAGTACTTCATTCAGCAAAACCAGGTAGTGTAAAGCCAATTTTGCTTTTGAAATACCGCCGGCCGGTTTCATGGCGATCTTTTTTCCTGTTTTGTAATAAAAGTCACGGATTGCTTCCAGCATAACCAATGTAACAGGTAAGGTTGCAGCCGGTGAAATTTTACCGGTTGATGTTTTGATAAAATCCGCCCCTGCATACATCGCAATATCGCTGGCTCTTCTTACTTTATCATAAGTAACCAGTTCTCCCGTTTCAAGGATCACTTTCAGCCTTGCATCACCGCAGGCTTCTTTAACAGCTGCTATTTCATCAAAAACAAAATTGTATTCACCCTGGTGAAATTTTCCACGGGAGATCACCATGTCAATTTCATCAGCCCCCTGGTCAACAGCAAATTTTGTATCACGGATCTTAACATCACGTGGCGCCTGGCCACTCGGGAATGCCGTAGCAACAGCAGCTACTTTAATACCTGAATCACCCAATGCTGTTTTTGCTGTTTTAACCATGGAAGGATAAACACAAACAGCTGCTACTGTTGGTAAACCCGGGTATTGATCGTGGAGGTGCTGTGCTTTGTAACAGAGTTGCTTTACTTTTCCGTCGGTATCCTTTCCTTCAAGTGTCGTAAGGTCGATCATATTCAGGGCCAGTTTGAGCCCGTTGATCTTTGTTTCATTCTTGATGCTACGCTTGGTAACCCTTGAAGCCCTTTCTTCAATACCAACCTGGTCTACATGAGGTGATAATGAGAAATCGGGCATGCTGATTGTTGAAGCCATTTAAAATCTTTTGGTTTATAATCGGGTTGAAATCATCAATTATGCAGTTAATGCTTCCAACGCTTTTTTAATCAATTTCTCTACAGCGGCGTTGCTGTCTTTGGAAAACTCCTGTACCACCCTGTTGGCCACGATGGCATTCACGCTCAGGCATTCATGGCCGAGCAATCTTCCCAAACCATAAATGGCAGAAGTCTCCATTTCAAAGTTAGTGATCCTGTGGTTATGGAAGCGGAAATCGGTTAGTTTATTGATGAGGCCGGGGCTTCTCAACCCAAGTCGCAATATCCTTCCCTGCGGACCATAAAAGCCGGGACAGGTTACGGTGATGCCCTTGTGAAAACCATCGCCGAATTTTTTGATCAGTTCCTGTCCGCCAACAAAAGCATAGGGCATGGTAATGGAAGTATCCAGGCCGGTCTGCTCCACGAAGGCTTTTGCCATACCAGTTTCAGCCACTGCCGCATCATAAGCATAGAAATTTAGCAGGTTGTCAAATCCAAGTCCGTGTGTTGAGGCCACAAAACTATCAACAGGAATATCTGCCTGCAATGACCCTGAGGTTCCAAAACGTATGATGTGCAGTTGCTTAAATTCTTTTTTTACTTCACGGGTATTGAAATCGATATTGGCCAGGGCATCCAGTTCATTGATGGCTATGTCGATATTATCCGGACCAATACCGGTTGACATCACCGACAATCTTTTGTTTCCGATATAACCCGTATGCGTAATGAATTCACGATGTTGCAGCTGGTGTTCGATACTATCAAAATGACGGCTCACTTTTTTAACCCGGTCTGGATCACCAACCACAATAACAGTATCTGCAAGTTCCTCAGGGCGAAGGTCCAGGTGATATATAGCGCCCCTGCCTGTAATGATCAGTTCTGATTCAGCAATTCGTTGCATAAGTACTTATTAAAGAACATTAAATATAGTTACTAATGCTGATTCAGGAAAGGATTTGACTGTATAATATCAGGCCCGATCAATTTTCTGAAAAAGAAATGAAATGAGCCGGGGCGTGCTGTTCCTGTTTCCGTCATCAAACCACTCTTTCAATTCAATACAATTGAATTTATTTTTTGCAGAAGCCATGAAATCAGAAATATGATGAATGAAATATTCGAGTTCGATAAGCTGGCCCGACTGCTCAAATTTAGCCCTGCTGCCTTCAAGTTGTTTATAGGGATGTAACTCACAGATATAAAAGATGCCACCCGTTTCAAGAGACTTCGCTGCCTGTTCAAAAATAAAATCCAGCTCTTTGATATGTTCCAGTACAAGGCTGCAGATGATCAGTGTGTTCGTAGATGATGGCCAGGCTTGTGTAAGATCTGCCTGCCGGAAATCAACATGTGTTGCATTAATTTTTTTTCTGGCTTCCGTCAGCATCCCCTCTGAAAAATCGAGCGCCAATAGTTTACCGGCTCTATGTTGCAACCAGCTTGTATTTTTACCAGTGCCGCAACCGATCTCCAGCACTTTTGAAAAATCTGATGATGTCAGAACTTCTTTAATGGCCATCAATTCGAGATCACGGGTTTTATTCTGAACCGTATCATAAGTTGCTGCCCAGTTATTATATGCTGATTTTGTATCCATATTTAATTATGAAAACTTATTAATTATTTCTAAATTAGATGTAATGTTCAAAACTACTGCATGCATATTACTCATTTCTGTCTGCCTCGTAATGCAGTATGCAAGGCAATTCGCTTACCTGGAGTGTAAGATAGAAAATATCAGCAGTAAAGCTCCTGTCTGCGATTGCGAAAAAAAATATGATCCAACAGCAGGCAATCCCAACAGTAATATTCCCCCTCAGAAAGGGCATGTGCATGTTTCTTTTGATGAATACGATATGCCGGCTCAAAACCTGGTATCAAATAATTTTTATGAGGTGCTGAAAAAGCATTACATCCGTAATAATGGTTCTCTTTCTTCTTACAACGGCAATATTTTCCACCCTCCGCAACCAGCCTGACTCTTTTTCTGAAAGCGATGCTCCTGATGATCGCTCACATTGCTGCGCCCGGAAATGGCTTATTGCTATCCCGTAAGCTTCCTGTAAACTTATGTGACGTTAAGAACGGGCATGAGTATTAAGCAGGCACTGGCTTACCGGTTTATTGCAATAACCTTACGGGCAACTAATCATTTCATTTAAAAAAAATCTTTACATGAAAAAGTTCATGCCTGTTGCTATGGCAACAATCATCATATTATTATCTGCCTGTTCATCAAAAATGAATGCACATAAAAACAATATTTCAAAAGATAAAAGCGGAAAACCAATGCTGCTGGGAACCGTAAGCAGGTCTGCCCTTGAAAAAAAACCGTTCAATGAATGGTTTGATAAGAACTATGCAGACTATAAAGTAAACGACAGTATTGCTAACCTCGTCAATCCGTTACTACAGAACAAAACAATTGTATTGTTCATGGGAACCTGGTGTGGCGACAGCAGAAGGGAAATTCCAAGAATGTATAAAATACTTGATGCTGCCGGAATTAAATCTTCACAGGTAAAACTGGTAATGGTAGACAACCACGACAGCACCTACAAACAAAGTCCGCAACACGAAGAAAGAGGCCTGAATATTCACCGGGTGCCCGACCTCCTTGTTTACGACCAGGGCAAGGAACTGGGCCGTATTGTAGAATCGCCTGTTGTTTCATTGGAACGGGACCTGCTCTCCATACTTCGCCAGGAAAATTATGTTCCGAATTACAGGGCTGTTATCTACATGGATTCACTCTTCAAAAAAAGACATATCAATGAAGAAGATCTCGCCGGGCTTACAACTTTAGTTAAACCATTACTTAAAAATTCGGCAGAGTTGAATACGTATGGTTATGTGCTCATGGCTGCCAAAGAAATGCAGAAGGCTTACATGATTTTTCGGTTGAATGCAATGATGTACCCAAAAGTTGCCAATGTTTTTGACAGCATGGGAGAATACTATTTTAATACCGGCGACTTCGAAAAAGCAAAAGAGTGTTACAGGAAGGTACTCGAATTAAGCCGGGATAATGAGAATGCGAAAAAAATGCTGGAAAAGATGGGTGGCTGAGGATGAAAGATTAAAGCTGTTTAGGGTTTAGAGGTATATCTGCTCTAAACCCTAAACCAGCTCTTATGATACTGCAATTGCGGCGATTTTTCAAAGCCCGGAATTTATTCTATTCAGAACAGAATTTTACATTTGAATGTTATAAGCCTAAATGATTTATGAAAAAATATTGCCTTTTGGTTATTACTGCATTCGCTTTTCTGCAAGCTTCTTCACAAAATGTAACACTGGACTGGATGAAACAGCTTGGTGCAGCAGGAGAAAACATCAACGGCCATTACATGGGGCTGGATTCAGGTAAATACGTTTATGTAGGAGGTTACTTTACCGGAACTATTGATTTTGATCCGGGTGCTGCAACTGCAAATCTAACTTCCAACGGCAGCACTGATATTTTTGTAGCCAAATACGATAGTGCAGGAAACTTCATATGGGTACGCCAGATCGGAAGCACCCCGGGGGAAGACATTCGTGGTTTGAAGGTAGACAAACGTGGCAACGTGATATTTACCGGTTATTATCAATCAACGATCGACATGGATCCAGGCCCAGGAACAGTAACAGTAACCAATACAGGTGTAAACTCTTTCATCACAAAGCTTGATGCCAATGGCCTGTTTATCTGGTCGAAACAACTTGAATTGGAAGGTTGCAATGTGCTGCAAACTGATGCACAGAATAATATTTACATCGGCGGCGATTTTTCCGGCTCGTATGATTTTGATCCAGGCCCCGGCACACACACACTTACAGCTCCCAGTGTACTCGATGAAGACCTTTTCATTCTTAAACTGAACGAAAACGGTGAATATGTTTGGGCCAGGAACATGAATAACGGCGGAAATACAACTGTAAGGGAAGCATCACTTGCAGTAGATCAGCAGGGTGCCGTTTATATGGCAGGCAATTTCACTGGACCCATGGATTTTGATCCGGGCGCCGGTGTCTTTACATTATCAAGTGCTGGAGGGCAGGATTGCTATGTTGTAAAACTTGATAATACCGGGAACTTCAATTGGGCGAAAAGTTGGGGCGCTACCAATACTGACTTCTGCTATGATATGATCGCCGACGATAACGGGAACATATTTGTTACTGGTGCCTTTGATCTTACCGTAGACTTCGATCCCGGCCCCGGAACGTTTAATCTTACATCAACCGATTACCGGAATTCATTCCTTTTGAAGCTCGCCAACAATGGTAGTTTTCAGTTTGCAAAACAATTCACCGGAAATTCTTTCGGACAATCGCTGGCACTCGACAATTCAGGTAATATTTATGTTGCAGGCGGGTTTTATGGTCCGGCAGATTTTGACCCGGGCCCGGGAACAAACATTGTTAATGGCGGAAATATTTTCATCACCCGCCTTGATCCTACGGGAAACCTCGTGTGGGTTGCCGCTTTTCAGAACCAGATCGTAGGGAGTTATGAAAGTATCTACGTGTGCATGCAGGTAGATAACCTGAAAAATGTATACTATTCCGGCATCTTTCCGTTCGCAGTTGATTTCGATCCTTCTGGCGCAACCTTCATAGCCACACCCAACGGAACCAACGACATGCCCATAGTAAAACTGAACGGGCAATGCAGAACCAATGGCCCTACCTTGCAGGTAACGGCCTGTGACGGATATACGTTTAATGGTACTACCTATACCAGCAGTGGCACTTATACTCAAACACTGGCCGGCTCGGGCGGGTGCGACAGCCTGGTTACGCTTAATCTAACGATTACCCAAATAGTTACCAGCAGCAGCCAGACTTCCTGTGGATCCTATAACTGGAATGGTAACTTATATACAAGCAGTGGTATTTACAGGGATACATTAACCGCTGCCAACGGTTGCGACAGCATTGTAAACCTTACCCTAACCATCAACCCTCTGCCCAATCCGCAACTGGGTGCGGATGCAGCGATCTGCACTAACGAAACACTTGCATTGTATCCGGGCCTGTTCGATAGTTATACCTGGAGTAACGGAAGTAACAATGATACACTTACCATCAATACTACGGGGATCTATTGGGTGAACGTTTCCCTGAATGGTTGTACTGCGAGGGACAGCATCATCATCAACCCAAAAACAGGATGCCCGGGTTCACCTTGCAGCCTGGGACAGGGTACCATATTTTATCCCAATCCCTGTACAACAACTTTATTCATCAATAAAGAAAGTACGGATTGTGCAGTTTACCTGAATTTGTACAATGCCCTTGGTCAAACACTTATAAAGAATCGGTTGCTAACCAACGGTATCAACAGTATCAATATGAAATCATTCGCATCCGGAACTTATTTTTATAAGTTGCACGACACGCATACGGTTTTGAAAAGAGGAAAAGTAGTAAAAGGGCGCCCTTAACAAAAAAGCCGCAGTTAATCACCGCGGCTTTTTTTTTTGCATAATTTTTTTGATCAGCTTTTAACTGCTGCGATGCCTGGAAGCGTTTTACCTTCAAAATATTCCAGCAGGGCGCCGCCACCTGTTGATACATAACTTACTTTATCAGCCAGGTTGAATTTGTTTACAGCAGCCACACTGTCGCCACCGCCTACCAGGCTGAAAGCACCTTCTGCAGTAGATTCTGCAACGGCCATAGCGATGGTTTTGGTTCCATGCTGAAATTTCTCCATTTCAAAAACCCCCATCGGTCCGTTCCACAAAATGGTTTTTGAATGCATGATCACCTTACTGAAAGTATCGCAGGCCATTTGCCCGATATCTAGGCCCATCCAGCCATCGGGAATGTTATTGCTGCCCGCCGTGGAAACATTGGCATTCGCATCAAACTTATCTGCGATGGTGGAATCTGAAGGCAGGTGAATACAAACACCTTTTGCTTCTGCCTTCTTGAGCAGTTCCCTTGCGGCTTCCAGTCTCTCGTCTTCGCACAAGGAATTACCGATCTTACCGCCCTGTGCTTTGAAGAATGTATAGGCCATGCCGCCACCGATGATAATATCGGTTGCCCTTTCGAGCAGGTTTTCGAGAATCAGGATTTTATCTGAAACCTTGGCGCCACCGATGATTGCCAGGAAAGGTTTTTCATTGTTATGTAATACCCTTTCGGCGCTTTCCACTTCTCTTTCCATGAGCAGGCCGAACATTTTTTTATCAGCCGGGAAGAACTCAGCCATTACAGCGGTAGAGGAATGAGCCCTGTGTGCTGTTCCGAAAGCATCGTTCACATATACATCTCCGAGTTTACTCAGTTTCTCTGCAAAAGCTTTGTCGCCTTTTTCTTCTTCCTTATAAAAACGGAGGTTTTCGAGCAACAATACTTCGCCGCCACGAAGCATGGAAGCCGTAAGTGAAGCCTGTTCCCCAATGCAATCATCTGCAAAAAAAACTTTGGTATTTCCTCCCAATAATTCATGCAGGTGCTTAACAAGGTGCTTTAAGGAATATTTTTCAGTGGGGCCTTCCTTGGGTCTTCCGAGGTGACTCATGAGAATTACGGAACCACCGTCGGCCAGTATTTTTTTGATGGTCGGGATGGTAGCTTTCATACGGCTGTCATCAGTTATATTGAAAGATGCATCCAGCGGCACATTGAAATCAACCCGGATAAGCGCCTTGTGACCATTGAAGTTGAAGTTGGAAAATTTGCTCATAACTTCTCCCTTGCGGGAACTGTTTTTAATGGTTATAAAATATTCAAGGCTTTCATTTGACTGAAAGCCTTGAAGAAAAATCTGCTGAATAAAGAACTGAAGGTACAAGTGAGTGACACAACGATGCTGAGCAAAGTTTCACTGTTTGTACCATAAAAATTATTTGATCAGTTTGGCGAAATGATGCACAGTACGTACCAGTTGAGATACGTAGCTCATTTCGTTATCGTACCAGCTAACGGTTTTAACCAGTTGTTTGTCGCCCACAGTAACCACTTTGGTTTGTGTAGCATCGAACAGTGAACCATAAGTTGTTCCGATGATATCGCTGCTTACGATCTCATCTTCTGTATAACCGTAGCTTTCGTTGCTCGCTGCTTTCATAGCTGCATTGATCTCTTCTGCGGTAACTGCTTTGCCAAGCACAGAGGTAAGTTCGGTAAGTGAACCGGTGATGGTTGGAACCCTTTGAGCACTTCCATCGAGTTTACCTTTAAGTTCAGGTAATACCAGGCCGATCGCTTTGGCAGCGCCGGTGCTGTTCGGAACGATGTTGGCAGCTGCTGCCCTTGCCCTGCGGAGATCACCTTTTGGATGAGGTGCATCAAGTGTATTCTGATCGTTGGTATAAGCGTGGATGGTTGTCATGATTCCGGTAACGATGCCGAATTTATCATTGAGCACTTTTGCCATTGGCGCCAGGCAGTTTGTTGTACAACTTGCGCAACTGATGATGGTTTCGCTTCCATCGAGGATGCTGTGGTTCACGTTATATACAACAGTTTTAAGATCGCCTGTGGCAGGAGCAGAGATCACTACCCTTTTTGCGCCTGCTGTAAGGTGGGCTTCCGCTTTTGCTTTATCGGTGAAGAAACCGGTGCTCTCGATCACCACGTCAACATCATGTGATCCCCAGGGAATCTGGGCGGGATCTTTCTGGGCATATATTTTTATTTCATGGCCGTTCACCACGATCGCATTGTCGGTAGATTTAACTTCTTCATTGAACCTGCCCTGGGCACTGTCGTATTTTAATAAGTGAGCCAGCACAGCCGGGCTTGTAAGATCATTGATAGCCACTACGTCGATACCTTCCATATTGTGTATCTGGCGGAAAACCAGGCGGCCGATGCGCCCAAAACCGTTGATTGCAACTTTAACTGTACCCATAAATAAAATTTGAAAGTTTGATATTTATAATTTGCGGGGCAAAAATAGTAAAATAAGGCGGAATCGGAAGTGGGAATAAGTTCGCCGTGGTAAAAAGAAAAACGCCGTCGAGCCCGACAGCGTTTTCTACCTTTAACCAATGTAGACCGAACTTATTTTGATTTTTTTGCTTCTTTGTTTTCTTTGTAGCGTTTGTCGGGTGTACCGTCTTTTTTCAGGTGTTCCTTTTTCGATTTGTACCTTTTATCAGGAGTGCCGTCTTTTTTCAACACGGTTCCATTGGCATCTTTTTTAGCGGGAGCCGGTGCTGCTGTTGAAGCAGTTGCCGGTGCTGCTTTTTTTGTTGTTTCTGTAGCTGGTGCTTTTTTATCGGCAGTTTTTTTTGTTTGTGCAAAAGAGAAACTGCTTACCGCTGTCATCATCAATGCGGCCAATAATAGTTTTTTCATGTTTCTGAGTTTTATTGATGTGAAATGTTTCTTTATTTCTTACACAAATTTATTTCCGGCAAACAATGCTGTTAGGTACTTAACGACGGTTTAACCGATGCTAAATAATTGTTAGCAGGATAAGCTATTCGGTCAAATGTTCGCAATTTTGTCAACCAAGCCGAACAAGCAACATGCGCTCAAAAACATTAAAGTGGATCATCCTTATTGCCACCATAGCCATTGTGCTGCTGGTTGCTGCGCAGTTGTTCTGGCTGAACAAGATCTACAATTACGAGCAGCAGGAATTCAAGGCCAGTGTTATTAAAAGTATCCAGGGCGTTTACGAAGACCTTGACCTGGCAGATTCCAATACTGCCCGCCTGCAAAAGCAGATAGAACATCCGAATCCCAATTCATTTCTTTTCCAGGCAAACAAATTACCTGATCCCGACAGCCTCGCCGATAACATGCTGAGTAACCTGGAAGCCTTTGGCGTTTTTACTGATTGCCGGATAGCCCTGTATGATCATAAAAAAAATCAGTATAGTTGTGAACTAAATCTGCCTGCAACAGCAACAGGTCATTCAAAAACAACGAAGAGCAACCTGCCTGTTTATCAAAAAAACTTTTCCTATGTACTGCTCTACTTCCCGGCAAGAAACAAATATATACTGGGTGAAATGCGCTGGTGGATCGCCTCCAGCATCATACTCCTGGCAATGCTCATTGCACTTGGGCTGAGCGTATTTTATTTGTACCGGCAGAAATTCCTGAATGAAATTCAACATGATTTCATAAGAAATGTAACACATGAGTTTCAAACGCCACTCACTACGCTTACTGTTGGACTTGATGCCATGAGCAAACCATCTGTAGGAAGCCACCCGGAGAAAATGGAAAAGTATATCAAAGTGATGCAGGGGCAGACAACCTACCTCAAGCAGCATATTGATAACCTGATGCGGGTGCTGACTGCAGAAGCAAAAGGGCTTACTTTAGAAAAAGGGCTAGTGTCGCCAAATGAACTGATCCGCACGGCTATTATGCAATTGTATCTTCCAATTGAGGAAAAAAACGCAGATATCAGGCTTGAACTGGAAGAGAAAGATTCGCAGATGTCCGCCGATGCCAGCAGTCTGTATGTTGCCATCCTGAATGTGATCTCCAACGCCATCAAATATGCCGATCAACCTGTGATCTGCATAAAAACAGAATTGATCAACAACAGGTACAGGATCGTGGTAAAAGACAATGGTGTTGGCATTGATCCGCAGGATTACAAAAAAATATTCAAAAAATTCTACCGAATACCTACCGGTGATGTTCATAGCGGCAAAGGCCTGGGGCTTGGATTGTACTTTGTAAAAAAAGTGATCTCGGATCATAAGGGCAGCATACATATCAACAGCACAAAAGGAAAAGGATCAGAATTTATTATCGAATTAAATATGCACTGACATGACGAACATTCAACCGCTAAAAGGAACCATTTTATTTGCAGAAGATGATAGCAGCCTTGCTTTTATGGTTAAAGATGCACTGGAAGACGAGGGCTATAAAGTGATACATTGTGCCGACGGGCAAACCGCTGTAGACAGTTTCGATAAATCCCGGGTTGATATCTGCCTGCTCGATATCATGATGCCCAACAAAGATGGTTATTCAGTTGCTAAAAAAATCAGGCAGCAAACAGACAGGCTACCCATCATATTCCTCAGCACCAAAAGCCAGGAATCCGATAAACTGAAAGGTTACGACACCGGCGCCGATGACTACCTCGCCAAACCATTCAGCATGCCTGAACTGCTGAGGAAGATCGATGTATTCATCAGGCGCACCAAAAAACCATCTGCTGAAAACCTGAATGAAGTGCAGATCGGCAATATCAGGTTCGATCCTGCCAATATGAAGATCATTACGCCGGAAGAAACGATCAGCATCACACAAAAGGAAAATGAACTGTTGAAGTTTTTCTGTGATCACCGCAATAAAGTACTCAAGAGAAATGAAGTGCTGTTGAATGTATGGGGCAAGGAAGATTTTTTCCTGGGCAGAAGCATGGATGTATTTGTATCCAAACTCCGCAAATACCTTAAACAGGATTCCAGCATATTACTGGAAACAATACATGGCGTTGGATTCAGGTTATCGGTACCCAAAGACAACTAAGCCCATTCAATTGTATGCTCCATGCAAACAATAACAGCATTGTTTTGTTTGTATAGCCATGAAACTTCGTGAAACGGTTTTAATCTTCCCACACCAGCTTTTCAGGGAACATCCCGCCATAGACCCGGTAAGAACAGTTATATTGATTGAAGAAAGTCTTTTCTTCAATCAATATCATTTTCATAAAAAGAAACTGGTGCTTCACAGGGCTTCCATGAAGTTGTATGCGGGCTACCTCAATTCACAGAAAATAAAGACACGGTATATTGAATCAACTGATGAAGTTTCAGATATACGACTGCTCATACCGAAACTGGCAGCAGAAGGTTTTTCCGCAATTCATTATGCTTATACTGCCGACAACTGGCTTGAAAAAAGGATCGGATCTTCATGCATGAAGCATGGGATTAACACAACATGCTACCCAACTCCCAATTTTATCAATACAGAAACCGGGATTGAAGATTTCTTCAAGGGGAGGAAGAATTATTTCCAGACAGACTTTTATATATGGCAGCGCAGGCAAAAAAAGATACTGGTAACAGAAGACTTAAAACCTGTAGGAGGCAAATGGAGTTTTGATCATGAAAACAGGAAAAAAATTCCGGCGAATACCAACATACCTGCTATTCAGTTCCCCAAAGCCAATCATTATGTTGAAGAAGCTATAGTGTATGTTGAAAAGAATTTTCCCGGGAATTATGGAACTGCTTCTTTTGAAAACAACTGCTTTTATCCTGTTGATTTTGTACAGGCCGAACAGTGGCTGGATGATTTCATTAACACACGCCTGGCTGATTTTGGTATCTATGAAGATGCCATGCAGGATAAAGAAAGTTATCTCTATCATGCCGTGCTGACTCCCATGCTCAATATCGGCTTGCTGGATCCCATGCAGGTGATTGGTAAAGTACTGGAAGCTGCACGCAAAAGAAATATACCTTTCAATTCAGTTGAAGGATTTATAAGACAGGTTTTGGGCTGGCGTGAATTCATTCACCTGGTTTATACGAAAGAAGGCAGCAGGCAACGCAGCACCAACTACTGGAACTTTAGAAGAAAGATACCGGCTTCATTCTGGAATGGCACTACCGGCATAGAGCCTTTGGATACGGTTATCCGCAGAACACTTGCAACAGGCTATTCCCATCATATTGAAAGGCTAATGGTACTGGGCAACTTTATGTTGTTGTGTGAATTTGATCCCACTGATGTGTATCGTTGGTTCATGAAGATGTATGTTGATGCGTACGATTGGGTAATGGTTCCAAACGTTTACGGCATGTCGCAATTTGCAGATGGCGGGCTTATGACCACAAAGCCATATATCAGTGGAAGTAATTACCTGCTCAAAATGGGCAACTGGAAAAAAGGCAGCTGGCAGGAGGTATGGGATGGTTTGTTCTGGCGCTTTCTTCATGTTCATCGAAACTTTTTTGCATCAAACCCAAGACTCGGCATGTTACTGAAAACATTTGACAATATGGCTCCTGAAAAAAGATCCAGGCACCTGGAAACGGCAGAAAATTTCTTATTGAAACTCGACAATTCCTAAAGCCCATACTGATGTCCATGGCCAGCAAAACAGAATTTCCCACTCATATCGACAAGATCATTGAAAAAATAAACAACATTGATCCTGTTAATTATGCTCATACAAGAAATTATACCGATGGAGCCGTTACTTATCTTTCACCATATATTTCAAGAGCTGTAATAACTGTTAAACAGGTATTGGAAAATGTTGTGAGCAGAGGATATGATCCACAAAAGATTGAAAAATTTATACAGGAACTCTGCTGGCGGGAATACTGGCAGCGAACCTGGCAGGCTGCTGGCGATCTTATTCACACAGACCTCAAAAATCCCCAGTCAGGTGTTGAGCATAACCGTTTGCCAAACTCAATATTAGCGGCAGAAACGGGAATAGAGATCATCGACAAGCATATTTTACAACTGTATGAAACAGGTTATATGCACAATCATGTAAGAATGTACCTGGCTTCTATCTGCTGCAACATTGGAAAAGCACATTGGTCAACTCCAGCCGCATGGATGTATTACCATTTGCTGGATGGCGACCTGGCCAGCAATACACTGAGTTGGCAATGGGTAGCAGGAAGTTTTTCATCAAAAAAATATTACTGCAACCAGGATAATATAAACCACTTCACAGGTTCGCAACAAAAAGGCACCTTCATAGATCACGACTATGATCATATTATGCGGATGCCTCTACCCGATCAATTGAGCAAGCAAACCGATCCTGAACTGGCAGCAACATTACCTATAACTGATTTTCCGGTTATTAACAGGTCCCTGCCCACGCTTGTTTACAATAGCTATAATCTCGATCCTGGCTGGCGAAAAGAAGAGTCGGCAAACCGGATACTGTTGCTGGAGCCATCTCATTTCAATAAATTCCCGGTAAGCGAGAAAGTGATCCGTTTCATCATAAGCCTGTCGGAAAATATCCCCGGTATCCAGGTCTTTACGGGTGAATTCCGTGAACTTGCACCGGCCTGTGTTGAGGTCATATCTAAAGAACACCCGGCCTTTGCCCATTATTCAGGAAAAAAAGAAGAAAGAGATTGGATCAGTAAGGACAAAACAGGATATAACCAGTCTTTTTCACTGTTCTGGAAAAAAATCAGGAAAGACATATTCTAGGATCTCCGGCCTTTTGTGTAGCGATTCTTACCTGCGTTATGTTCTTTCAACCTGTTCAATACATCCAATGCCATACCAACGTATCTGGCTCCATCCTTTTCACTTTGCAAAATGTAAACTGTTACCATAGGGATACAAAAAAACCTCTCAAATGAGAGGCTTGCTTTTGTACCACGTACGGGAATCGAACCCGTGATTCCTCCGTGAAAGGGAGGCGTCTTAACCCCTTGACCAACGCGGCATTTATTTTTCGGACGGCAAAGATAGTCAGATGCACTTTTTTATCCAAAACTTTGTAAAAAAAGATCTCAATCAGAGGTCAGGGGCCGATCTGCCTTAAATCATACTGTTTTAGTCCCCTATTTCGTAGTTTGTGTTCACAAAATCAACGATTATGAATGTTCACTGGCAAGGCATATTTCCCGCCTTAACGACCAAGTTCACAAATGACGACAAACTTGATTTGCCGATGTTTGAAAAAAACCTCAAAGCCCAGCTGGATGCAGGGATCCATGGTATCATCCTGGGTGGTACCCTGGGAGAATCCAGCGTATTAACAGTTGATGAAAAAGAAACCCTGGTGAAGTTTGCCGTAGAAAAAGTTGAAGGGCGGGTTCCGGTTGTTCTGAACATTGCAGAAGGTTCTACCCGGGAAGCCGTGGCCCAGGCAGATAACGCCCTTCGCTGGGGAGCCTCCGGCCTGATGCTGCTTCCTCCCATGAGGTATAAAACAGACCACAGGGAAACCGTAAGCTGGTTTAAAACCATTGCATCCAATACACCCTTTTCGATCATGGTATATAATAACCCGGTAGATTACAAAACTGAAGTAACGCTGGATATGTTTGAAGAGATGCTTGAGTGTGAAAACATACAGGCCGTTAAAGAATCAACCAGGGATGTTACCAATGTAAACAGGATGATAAGCCGTTTTGGTCACCGGCTGAAAATACTTTGTGGTGTAGATACACTGGCCTACGAAGAACTTTGCTCAGGGGCAGATGGATGGGTGGCTGGATTGGTTTGCGCTTTTCCGAAAGAAACTGTTGCACTGTACAACCTCGTTAAAGCGGGCAATTACGAAGAAGCATTAAAAATATACCGGTGGTTCATACCGCTATTGGAACTGGATATTCATCCCAAACTCGTTCAGTATATAAAACTGGCAGAAACACAGGCCGGGATTGGATCCGAATTTGTAAGAGAACCCAGGATGAAACTCGAAGGAGAAGAAAGGGAAAGGATACTCCGGATCATTAACGAAGGAATTGCATTACGACCAAAGAATGTATGAATACGGCATTACCCTGCAAAGTGAATAACAACAATTGAGAAATCTAATTTTTTAAAAATGTTCCAGGATAGTTCAGCAGAAACTATTGAAACCTCCATGCAAGAGGCATGGCAGGCTTTTTTGATATACCGTAAATTGCCCCTTAAGCAACGTGCAGGCTTTATGCGAACCATTGCCAAAGAGATTGAAAAGCTCGGCCATGGACTCATACGGGTAGCCATGCATGAAACCAATCTTCCCGAAGCCCGCCTTCGGAATGAGCGTGCAAGAACCATTTTTCAGCTCAACAGTTATGCTGAATTCTGCGAGTCGGGTCAATGGATGGACATCAGGATCGACACAGCCATTCTCGATAAAACGCCCCCCAAACCAGATATCCGGAAAACGATGGTGCCGCTTGGGCCCGTTGTGGTATTCGGTGCCAGCAATTTTCCATTTGCCTATTCAACTGCCGGTGGCGATACCGCCTGTGCCTTTGCTGCCGGATGCCCCGTGATTGTTAAAGCACACCCGGCTCATGCACAAACCAGTGAAATGGTAGCCAGCGCTATTCACAAAGCAGCGGCGGATAGCTATATGCCCAAGGGAATATTTACACATGTCCATGGAGCTGCTGTTTGGGTTGGGGAAGCTTTGGTAAAACACCCGCTGACAAAAGCGGTAGGATTTACCGGTTCATTTACCGGTGGTAAACAGTTGTTCGATTGGGGGAACCAGCGGGCCGAGCCTATTCCTGTTTTTGCTGAAATGGGAAGCGTAAATCCTGTATTCCTGCTGCCCGGAAAAATAAAATCGGATGCTGTGAGCATTGCCAAACAATATGCAGCATCCATAACACTTGGCGTTGGACAATTCTGCACCAATCCGGGTATCATTGTTGGAATTGACAATGAAGACCTGCATATTTTTATGGAAGCACTGTCGGCAGAAATAAAGATCATTACCCCTGCTCCTATGCTTCATGCAGGCATCTATAAAAATTATGTGGAGAAGAGAGCCACAGCTCTGTCTCAAAATGAAGTAACAGAAATTGCTGTTGCTGAACAACAGGCTTCTTTTAATGAAGGAACTGCAACCATTGCTGCTACCTCTGCCGGAAATTTTATTTCAAATCATTTGTTGCAGCAGGAAGTATTTGGCCCCTATTCCATTGTTGTAAGATGTGCAGACATGAATGAAATGATACAGGTCGCTGATCAGATCGAAGGGCAGTTAACCTGCACACTCATGGCCACCGAAATGGATGTTGAACAAAACAGCAGGCTCGTGGAATCACTGCAGAACAAATGTGGCAGGTTTATCTTAAACGGGGTTCCCACAGGCGTGGAAGTATGTCTTTCCATGCAGCATGGCGGGCCATTTCCCGCAACCACAGACAGTCGCTTTACATCTGTTGGCGGAGATGGGATCAGGCGCTTTACACGCCCACTTTCTTACCAGAACTGGCCTGATGCTCTGCTTCCCGATGAACTCAGGAATGATAATCCTCTGCAATTATGGCGAACGGTAAATAATGAGCTTACAAAAGATGCCATTATTTAACCGGCACAAACAAAATGATTACCGCAAAAAAAGCTATTTCAATTCGCACTAAAATAGTTTTGCCTATATATAAAAACAAACCGGCCGATGTTCAGGAAAAAATATGAATGGGTATTTCATGTGGCCGCCTGTACCCTGTTCTTATCCATTCCGTTTTTCAGTACACCCGAACATAACAGCAACCGTGCTTTCAGTGTTTCTGGTTTCGTATTGAAAGACCTTGTACAATACATGTTGCTGGTTGCCTTTTTTTATCTCACTTACATGGTGCTGATACCAAGGCTGTATTTCACAAAAAAGTATATCTATTTTTCGATTGTTATACTAACCTGTATGTGGCTGATCGCTTTCATTCCACATATACTTTTTCATAATTTTCCGGAAGTGCGGATGCCGATGCCGCCACCTCCACACGAAGGCGAAATGCATCATGATAAAAGAAACTTCTTTTTTGCAAGGATCAATCACAATCTTTTCCTGTTCCTTGCTGTTGCCTTCCTGGCATTGCTCTTGCGGATAAGGAACCGCTGGCTACAAACAGAAAAAGAAAAACTAAATGCTGAATTGCTCTACCTGAAAGCCCAGATAAACCCCCATTTTCTGTTCAACACATTAAATTCAATTTATTCCCTGGCAATACAGAAAGCAGATACTACCCCGGAAGCTGTTCAGAAATTATCTTCCATGATGCGCTATATTTTAACGGAAGCCAACAACAATTTTGTACCGCTTGAAAAAGAGATTGATTATATAAAGAATTACATAGACCTGCAAAAGCTCCGTTTCGGTTCAGAAGTAAAACTTAACTACAGCATCTGGGGAAATCCATCCAACAAAAGCATTGCACCACTGATCCTTATTTCATTTATTGAAAATGCCTTCAAGTACGGCATGAATGCAGCCGAGGATACTAATATCAAGATCGTGATCAATATGTATGAAAAAAGAGTTGAGATGCTTGTTATCAATAATAAGGTAACTGTAGTGGTTAGTGAAGAAAGCCGTAACGGGATCGGGATCGAAAACACCAGGAGCAGGCTTGAGTTACTTTATCCCTACGCACATGAACTTGTTATTACCGAAGATGAAAAACAATTTACCGTAAAACTAAATATTGAACTGGCATGATAAAAGCAATAGCCATTGACGATGAATTACCTGCTTTGCAGATACTCGAGGTTTTCTGCAAACGCGTTGATTTCATCCAGCTAGAAAAAACCTTCAATAAGCCAACGGATGCCATCAAGTATATCAACAAGTTCCCTGTTGACCTTATTTTCCTTGACATCAATATGCCATCTATCACCGGGATCGAACTTGTAAAGAACATCAAGCAGGAAACCAAAGTGATCTTTGCAACAGCCTACAGCGACTATGCCGTGGAAGGCTTTAACCTCGAAGCTATCGATTTCCTGCTCAAGCCTTTTACTTTCGAGCGGTTCATGCAGGCCGTAAATAAGGCTCAGCAACTCCTGAATTTTCAGAACAATCAAAACGGACAATCTCCCGGCTTTATTTACATAAGGGCAGATTACAAACTTATCCGGATCAACCTCAGTGATATCATACTTATTGAAGGACTGGATGATTATCTTAAAATACACCTGCAAAATCAAAAACCAATCGTAGCCCGAATGACCATAAAGAACATGATCGAGAAACTGCCTGCCAGTAATTTTATCCGGGTACACAGAAGCTATGTAGTGGCATTTGACAAGATAAAAAGTACAAAAGGCAGGATCATCAGCATTGGGGATGAAGAGATCCCGATCGGCAACAGCTATGAAGAAAATTTTTCCCGGATGCTCGCAAGGTAAACCCAGGCTCACTGATTCCCGTAGTGATTTCACAGTATGACGATTCAACAGAAAAACCTCCCAATAAAAAAGGTTGACCAGAAGGCCAACCTTTTTATCGTTCATCCCCACTTCATTTGTGAATCTTCACCCACTCAACAACTTTATACTCGGTGAATTTTATGACCAGTGTTTTGGTATGAAGGGGAAAGAAACCGATCTTTTCCTGCGACACGAGGTAAAAGAGGTATCCATTATCTTCACGGGTGGGCTCTCCCAGCAATCTCAACACTTCAGCCCTCTTTTTTCTTTGCAGTGTGCTGTTTGCCAACAGGTCATTCAGCATAGCATCCCTGTGAGGAAATTTACCGTCAGTGTTTACCATCCATTTTGCGCTGTCGAATTTTTCGTCAGCTCCCGATGATTGCTTCCTGTTATGATCACATGACCAGCAGAATAATGTCACAAACAAAACGGAATAAAAAAATCTATTCATTTCTTTTATCGGATTTAGCGTTCCTCATTTTCAAATGCATTCCTCTTGCCGGAATATGGCGCAGCGGGAATATTACTCACAAAAAAATAAAGCATGGAATACAACCCGGTAAAAATAATTGTTGTTGCCCATGTCTTGGCATTATCAACCGGCGAAAGAACCCGGGTGGCAATGTCCATTCCCAACCCAATGGGGTTCTGAACAACATCCCAGCTATTCCAGCGCTGAAATCTACCCAGATAAATGCCGAAAGATCCAAGAAAAAGCAATATTGGTATTATGAACTTTACGGTAACAGAAGGCAGGTATTGCCTGAGCAACATTTCGGCCCGTTGAAGTGAAACAAAAGCCATTACAACACCTGCAAAAGAAGAAGCAAACAACAAAACAGCATCGTACCACAATGGCACATTGGTTTCTTCTTCGAGGTGAATCAGATCCGTTACGATATAAAGCGCATTTGGAAAGAACAGAAGCCAGCTCATGAACAGTATCCATTGCTTCCATTTCTCTTTTTTGATGTACACGCTGAAAAAACTGCTCATAACATAAGGCAACCAGGCTAGAAAAATATTCCACGCCATTGAGAGGTACCTGATGGTTCCGGAATAGATCATTCTTGCCAGCAACAGCAATGCAACAAATGAAAGGAAGCCGATCAGCAGCCGGTTAAAATTATTCTCCTGTTTCATATAATTCCGATTGAAAGTATTTTGGGTATAAAAATGATCGCTGCGATAACCACACTAATGATTGCAGTAACAAGCACTGCACCTGCAGCAACGTCTTTGATTATTTTGATGGTATTGTGCGTTCCCGGATGAATCATGTTGCACAAATGTTCAATGGCGGTATTGATCATTTCAAGACTCAGTACTGCAGCAATACAAATAAGTATTGGCAACCATTCAGAACCTGAGAGGTGAAGTAAAAGCCCCAGCATGCAGGCAACAGCTCCGCAACATAATTGTATACGAAAGTTTATTCCCTCCAGGAAACAATACCTGATTCCCTGCCATGCAAAAACAAATGACCTGTATCGCTTCTTCATAATATTATCTTCTGCTGATAAAATTTCCAAGTATTGAACTTACTGTCAGTAGAGCCATGCAAGCAGCCCAGGCTGCAAAAACCATCAACAACATATTGCCGATGCGTTGCTCTGCAAGCTGCAATGATCTGCCTGATGCCACAAATTGAACAGGTTCTGCATCCACCCTATCAATAACCATTGCCATTCTAACAGCACTCCGCGGCTGCCAGCTTACTTCAAACGCTCCATTCTTTTTCACCTCCTCAAAAAACCCTTTCGGCAACATTGGCATTTGGCCGTTGAGGAGGCCGTTAGAACGTAATGGTTTTCCTTGAGCATCATAGAGTGTAATAAATGGGGCAAGGCTCCGGCTTATGTCAAAAGCATTGCCTGCAATTACTTCATCAGCCTCTTTACCTTCCTGTAACTGCCGGCAAACATCCTGTACCAGTTGTACCTGTGGATCATTTGCTGCTGTACGATATGTTTGTTGTAGCCCTGCATATATCAACAACATAATCACTGAAACCAGGCAGCCGGCTGTGATGTAGGAAAGAGACTTCATAATTCTTTTATTATTTTGCTTCCTGTGAAATTTGTTTTATTGGACTGCAATCCTGCTTGTGCTACCGTACCAGTTTATTTTTCTGCTTGCGTACATTACCAGCGCCAGTACAATAAACAGTCCGATACTTCCAACTATGAGGGCTGTATCTTCCAGCCTGATCAAAACAAAAATGAATCCATACAGAGCAGAAAGTACAGGAGCAAATACGGCGGCAGCTTTCCAGTTTTTGAAATGACTCAGAGCATAAAGTGTGATGAGTAAAACCGTTGCAGCTGCAGCTATGAGATAAGCCTGGTCGAAGAGCATATATTCACTGAGGGACAGCAGTAGTGTAAAGAATATCACCAATGCCATTCCTACCAGAACATATTGTACCGGATGAAATGGCTTTTTCTGCATGATCTCAACCACAAAAAATAAAGCAAAAGTTAAGCCGATGAAGAGAATCGCATACTTAACACTTCGCATGGTTTTATTATACTGATCGGCTGGTTGCACCATGCTCACACCAAAAGAAAGCGAGGTTTTGCTGATCTTTTCATTACGTAATACGGTTCCGAAAGGAAGGTTTGCCTGGTTAAAATTCCACCTGGCCCGAAATCCCTTTTCTGTTACCTCTCTTTCATTGGGAAGTACATTTCCATCAAAAGATGGACCAGGCCAGGATGAGTTTAACACAAAACTGCTGTTGGCACTCAAAGGCATAAAATGAAGCTGTTCACTGCCTTTAAGTTTTACCTGCATATCAAAAGGCAATCCACCTTTGATCATTTCCTGGTTGATGTTGATGGGTACTGAAAGTCCGACTTCATCCAGCTGACTGGTTGGTAAACCGGGTGACAACAGCAACTTTTCACCGTTCATATTTACATATATCTCTTCCTCAATCCCTTTGAAATCACTTAAGCCGAAGCAAAGTTTCGCATTGGCAAAATCTACGTCCGCCATGTTGATATCAGTAGGCCAATTGGGTTTAAAGCTTCCTTTCAGATTCAGTGCTGTTTTATATAAAAGGACTTTATATATTGATCTGGGCCTGTTCTCCGGAATTACATTGCCGTTAATATTAAGATCACGGGCCAGTAAGAGCAGGCTCGATTTTATTCTTACCGGCTTGTTATTCTGATCCAATCCAGCCTCCGAATAAGGAACATAGATATAAGGACCCGAAACAGTTTGGGCCAATGCCCATTTACTGCTTACCTCCTTTACAACTTCCTGCTGGCGGGATTGCCGCTCGTTGATCAGTTGTGTAATAAATAAAGTGGGTATCAGCATGAGCAAAATAAGCCCTCCTGTTACAAGGCCTTTAATTACTAAACGGTTTGATTGTACATTACTCTGCGGCTGACTTTCGTACTGAGTCGTTTCCATGGTAAAATTGTTTTTTGTTGTATGTTGAAAAAGTGAAAAAAGAATGTCTGAGTAATTCCCTTCGCCAGTAGTGTTCCCGGAAAAGAGATGGAAAATATACTTGAGCTGAATGAATGAAGACAACAGCGTGCAGCCGAATAAAACAGAAAGAACGGGCAGCATTGTATTGAAAAAACGATCAATGGCTACATCAGAATTCACCAGCCCGGAATCGAGAAACCCCACGATTGCAGCATAGAGCAGTGTTATAACCAGTTGAACAAGCAGGAGGAAGCAGTATTTTACCCGCCATGTAGCTTGCAACTTTGCTAAAAAAGAAAGAAAGAAAAGCAAAATAAGGAAAGCAGGCACACTCACAACCAATGAGGCAAATATGGTAATGAACAATGCAGGCAAACTCGTCATCCCCATATTTCCCGGCAGGTACAAGAAGAGTGAAATACCAACCAGTACCGAAGTTGAGAACCATATCCTGGCAGCCAGTCCTGAGTTTGTTTGCTTGATTTTCATTTTAAAAGCACTTTGAATTTCAAAGTAATTGTATAAAAAAATTTACTTACTTAACCTGATCATTTTTTCAAGCGCATCTATATGAGCACGAAAAGCCTTTTCACCTGCTTTGGTAACGGAATAAGTGGTGTTGGTTTTTTTTCCCACAAATCCTTTGTACACTTTGATGGCGCCGTTTTCTTCCAGTGATTTGATATGACTGGCCAGATTTCCATCGGTTATATTCAGTAATTCTTTCAATTCATTAAAATTAACTTCCTCATTCACCATGAGGGCACTCATGATGCCCAGGCGTATGCGGTTATCGAATATCTTATTTAAGTTCTCTATCGGATTGTTCATGTTCCTCAATAGCCTTTCGGCTGAAAATTTCTAAATCAATAATCTCTCACTATTGGTTGCGCTCATATTTGTACCACATGGCAATACCGTATACAATGTGCATCAAACCAAATCCTATTGCCCAAAAATAAAGGCCATACCCTAACATCCAGCAATTAATTATTCCCAGTATAATCTGGCTGTATCCAAGGAACCTGATTTCGCCTAAGGTGAACTTACTGGCATTCACCAGGGCCAGACCATAAAAGATCAGGGATCCGGGTGCTATCAACCCGTAATTGCCAACCTGTATTTCCCGCAACAGGTAGAACCCACCTGCGATCATCGGAATTGCTACAGCTACCAATAATCTTCGGGAAGCTGTTCCCCAGATAGGTACGCCGCTTTTCTTACTCCGCAGGTAGGTGAAAACGAAAGCTAGTACCAATGCAGAAATGAAGGTTGCAACTGCAATGGTAAAAAGCCGGTGCCCCATGTAATCCTTTACTGTATCCAGGGAATAATCCCGATGGTATGTTCTTGCATCAAATGATGACAAACCGCTTGGGTTAACAACATCATACGCAAACCATGCACCTACCAAAGCACAAAGGCCTGCCATTACCCCACTCAACCCGCTCAAACTAATGAAACGGCTACTCCTTTCCATCATCCGCTTAATATGTTGCAGTTCTTCCAGCGACTGTTGTTGATCGGTCATAAAAGTACTTTGAAACACAAAGTAAAGTGTTTCGTTTTGATTATGCAAACATTTTCGGTAGTAATTTTTCTTAATGAATTGTTGTAAAAATCAAGCTCTCTCTTTACCAGATTGCTTGTTTCCCGGCTGCTTCCGAGGCCAGTCGAACGAGTTGCCAGTAAGGTGGATGATAATGATGGGTATCTATAAAACGCTTAACTTCCTGAAGCGTTCTTTCTTTAATCTCTTTGTGAACGGCTACAAAACGTTGGTTCTTTAATGCCCGTGTTGCGCTCATTCCCTCGGGGATGAGCCCTGGTTTGCCGAAACTGTTTTGAATCATACAGTACAATTTCAACACCCGTACAAAGGGAAGTTTCCAATAACTGTAACCAATGCTGGTTCCTTTCCCGGCCTTTTCCAGCATAGCATCAATTACCGCATTGTCTACATGATCTTTAAAAAGTGTTTCAGGATCGCACCATTCGGCTACGATCGATAACTGTGGATCATATTCAAGGTCTGAAGGCATTTGTGTAACAAAATGCTCTACCCCGAAATCATGAAGCCAGTTTACCAACCCTATCGAAGATATCGTTGAAACTGGCTGCCAGAATTGAAGCCCATTCTTCCTGTAAGCATAGGAAGCTACTTCAGAGCAGAACATGGCAGCAGAATCATGAAAGTCCATTTTAAAATCGTAAGGAATGTGTCGCTTGATTGCTTCTTCGTAAGCCGTTTTC
>JAFDXA010000399.1 GCA_018268185.1 Bacteroidota bacterium | reverse complement strand
TGCTGCACCAATACCGGATACACTTGTTAATGATAAAAACATTTCCTTCTCCCCCCGGTCAAAAAAACCAAACAACAGGTGCCCGTCTTCTTTAACCTGGAGGTGAACAAACAATTTACCTTCTTCTAAATGCTGTATGGCTGCATAAGTATTCAAACTGATATTTACTTCGTAGCCAACTCCATGAACATCAATATAAACCTGGGCCGGCGTTTTATAAGTAAATTTTCCCTGCAAGTATGCATACATAAGAATCCCTGTCTGGCAATAACCAAAAATAAGGATATTTTGTCAGCCAAGTTCTTAAAAATAACCGAAAAGGTTTTTCCTTTAATTTTACCTGCCCTTAAATAATTCATATATCACAAAAAAATCATCCATGCAAAGAACCAGTGTTGCAATTACGGCCGTAGGTGGTTACGTGCCTGATTTCGTGCTTACCAATAAAATGCTTGAAGAAATGGTAGATACCACCGATGAGTGGATCGTTACCAGAACCGGTATCAGGGAAAGAAGAATATTAAAAGGAGAAGGATTGGGAAGCAGCGACATGGGTGCTGAAGCGGTAAAGGAAATTCTCAGGAAAAGAAATATTGACCCGGCTGAGATCGACTGTGTGATATGCGCAACTGTTACGCCCGACATGGTATTCCCGGCAACTGCCAATATCATTGCTGATAAAACCGGTATGGTGAATGCTTTCAGTTTTGACGTGGGAGCAGCCTGTTCTGGTTTTCTCTTTGCACTTACTACTGGCACTTCTTTGATCGAAAGCGGAAGATACCGGAAAGTAATCGTGGTAGGGGTTGATAAAATGAGCGCCATTCTTGATTTCAGCGATCGAACCACCTGTGTGATCTTTGGCGATGGCGCCGGGGCTGTTCTGCTTGAAAAAAATGAAGAAGGTTTTGGCATTATGGACAGTCTCCTGAAAACTGATGGCAGCGGACGCAAACACCTGCACATGAAAGCCGGCGGTTCAGTAAAACCAGCCACCATTGAAACCGTAATGTCCAAAGAACATTTCCTGTACCAGGAAGGCCAGGCCGTTTTCAAGTTTGCAGTAAAAGGCATGGCCGATATCAGTTATGAACTGATGCAAAGGAATAACCTTACTGCAGAAGATATTGCCTGGCTGGTACCTCACCAGGCCAACCTGCGTATTATAGATGCAACGGCCAACCGCATGGGATTGCCAATGGAGAAGGTGATGATCAATATCCAGAAATATGGTAACACCACCGCAGGAACGATACCACTTTGCCTCTGGGAATGGGAAAAGCAATTAAAAAAAGGCGATAATGTAATCCTGGCGGCATTCGGTGGTGGCTTTACCTGGGGAGCTACCTGGGTGAAATGGGCTTATGATGGAACTGGTCGTTAGTTCATTAAACATTACAGGTTTAAATTCATTAAACCCACAACCTGCAACTTTAAACCTTAGCAGCAACTGGCGCAATCTTTCAAAACAAACACCGGCCATGAAACATACACTAACACTGGTTCTCCTTTTTGCAGTAGCAGGCATTTTGCCCAGCCATGCACAGTTTTCACGGTATATTATCAAACTGAAAGACAAAGGCAGCAATCCATTCAGCATCAGTAATCCCGGCCAATATCTTTCACAACGTGCTTTAGACCGCAGGGCCCGGTATAATATTGCTATCGACAGTGCAGACCTCCCGGTTACACCGAGGTATATCGACAGCATCAGGCTGGCCGGTGATGTTACCATATTAAACACATCGAAGTGGCTGAACCAGGTTGCCATACAAACAACAGATGCTGCAGCTTTGGTGAAGATCAATTCCTTTCCGTTTGTTTCAGTCAGTTCTCCTGTTGGGGCCAGGATATTACCCGGCACTGTTCAGCCTGTAAATAAAAAAACGGATTCTGTTTCTGTCAATCCAATTCCTTTAGCTACAGCCCGGCCAGCACAGGTGCATGATTATTACAGTTATGGATTGTCGAACGGGCAGGTAAAAATTCACCGCGGAGATTTCCTGCACAACCATGGATTCCGCGGAGAAGGCATGCAGCTGTGTGTGCTGGATGCAGGGTTTTATCATTACCTCAGTTTACCAACTTTCGACAGCATCAGGAACAACGGCCAGTTATTGGGTACCTGGGATTTTGTGACCAACAATGCCAGTGTTGATGAAGACAATTCACATGGCATGCAATGCCTTAGTACAATAGCCGCAAATATACCCGGCGTTTTTGTTGGAACAGCACCCAAAACCTCATTCTATCTTTTTCGTACGGAAGATGTGGCCAGTGAATACCCCATTGAAGAACAGAACCTGGCCGCAGGCGCCGAAAGAGCTGATAGCCTCGGTGTGGATCTCTGTTCTGTTTCGCTGGGCTATTCTCAATTCAGCAACAGCATTTTTGATTATACCTATGCCGATATGAATGGCAATACTTCCATCAGTGCACGTGCTGCAGATATGGCAGCTCAAAAAGGGATGCTCATGGTGGTAGCAGCAGGCAATGAAGGAAACAACAGCTGGCACTATCTCATCACACCATCTGATGCCGACAGTGTACTCTGCGTTGGCGCCGTTGATACCACGGGTGTTGCAGCGGGCTTCAGTAGTTATGGCCCCAGCAGTGATGGCCGCGTTAAGCCTGCGGTAGCTGCTGTTGGCTCCTTTGCCGTAGTTGCCAACACTGGAAATGGAATGCCTTCATTCGGGTTCGGAACATCTTTTGCCTGCCCGAATATGGCTGGTATCACAACATGCCTGTGGCAGGCTTTTCCTGAAATGAATAATATAACCATCATGGATGCCCTGGAACGGTCTGCCCAAGATTTTGCTACGCCCGATAACCGGATCGGCTATGGAATCCCTGATGCCAAAAAAGCATTTACCATACTTCAGAAAAAGCTATATACCCAACAGTTAACAGCCGGTGATTGTGTTACCCACATGCAGTTAGCCGCAAAAACTGACAACAGTATGAGTATAATTGTTGAAAGAAAAACAAATATCAATCCTGTTTACACAGTAGCTACAACACTGCAGCAAAACAGCGATTGGGGCGTGCATCAATTCAACTACAACGATGACCTCACCGGCTTTTCCGGAAGTTCTGTTACCTACCGGTTTAAAATGGTGATCGGCACAGATACAACTTATTACCTCGACTCATCAACCATTAACCTGCAGCATCCATGCACTGTTCCTGTTACAGAAAACAATATTGCCATCGGGCCTAACCCAGCCGGAAACGAACTGAACGTAATCGTATCACGCCTTACCGATGCCAGGTTAACTATCCTATTGCAGAATGAACTCGGGCAAAGGATGTATAAAAAAGAATGGAACCAAAGTGCAGGAACTTATACACAGACCGTCCCTATGAAACAAATGGCGAAGGGAGTTTATGTTGTTACTGTGTATGTAGACAATAAAAAAGAGATCACAAGAAAGATCATTCACAGGTAATATAATACTGCTGATTTTTTTAACCCGAAGGAAGTGTAGGGTAATTGTTTACACCACGCTGAAAACAGCCACAAACATGGTATCGGCTGAGCTTTCATAACCTTTAAGGTATTTCATTTCTTTCAATTGAAAATCCCTGCCAGCCTCCCGGAGTTGTGATGCAATGAATGAAACAACAGACTCATTTTCCTTTTCAAACACAGAACAGGTGATGTAAAAAAGCAAAGCATTATTATCAAGACCAGGAACAATGTTGGAGATAATTTTCCTTTGCCTTTCAGCATAAACATCAACACGCCTCTCATCAAAATAAAACAACTGCTCCGGTGTGCGCCCCCAGGTTCCACTGCCAGTGCAGGGCGCATCGCAGATAATGATATTGTATTTTTTCTGAGCTGCTTTTTGTGCCACAGCAAGATCAGCAACAAAATTTCCTGCTGTTTTAACTCCTGCTTCTCTAAAACGAACATGAAGATTTGAAAGTATATTTTCGCGTATATCGCTAACAGTTATATTCACTTTACCTGATAACTTATCCCATAACAGGATCGATTTCCCACCGCTGGCTGCGCAGCAATCCCATGCATTGACAACTGTTTCGAAATATCCTGCAGGAATTTCCTCCAGGTAATCAAGAACTTTCTGAGAATTATAATCCTGAACAACAGCTTCCCTGTTCAGTAAGAGTATTTTATCAATTGGTGAGTTATTGGCTATTCTTAAACAACCAGGTTCTTCTTCTTTAAATGGAGTGCCTGCTTTACTCAACTTATCTTTTACAAGCTGTGCTTTGCCCGGGCGGCAGCGCAGAAAAAGATCCGGCTGTTTAAGCATGGATAAGCTGAATTGTGCCACATCAGTTTCCTTGCTCAATCCGGCAGCGAAAGAAAAAAAATCTATTGCCTTCAACTTTAGCAAATCCAGTTTTTCTAAAATATTGGCAGTAATCTTTTCATTCAAACCAGGATCAAAGAAATGGATCAGCTCATTGCTTTTGTTTTCACACAAAAACAATGAAAGGATGAGTTTTTTCTCCATTGTTGAACCCGGGAAAGCCTTTCCTGCCCTGAAATAGGCATAACAAAGAGAAGTAATGATGCGCCTGTCGCGGGAACCATATTTTTTATTGGCTGCAAAGTAAGAC
>JAFDXA010000398.1 GCA_018268185.1 Bacteroidota bacterium | reverse complement strand
TGATGAAAAATATATCAATAAAAATAGGATTGCCTGGCCTGTTCTGTATGATTCACTGGTTTGCCGCTGCCCAAAACAATCCCATATTCAGTGGTGGAACCGGCGATGGGCATTCAAAGGCAATCACTCTGCAAAGCGGGAACAACATTTTTGGAGGCGGTAATGGAGATGGACATGCGAGCCTGCAAAGCACAGCAACCACTGCCGACAGGATTTTTAAAGGAGGAGATGGTGATGGCTGGAACAGCAGGCAAACAATCAGGGGAGTAGCCGATACCATTTTTTCCGGAGGGAACAATGACGGCTGGAGCAGCCAGCAAACAGCCCGTCCCAATGTGGATACTTTATTCAATGGAGGAAACAATGATGGCTGGAGCAGCATTCAAACAGCAAGGCCAAATGTAGATGCTTTCTTCAAAGGAGGAGATGGTGATGGATGGGCTAGCACTTACAGGCCACAGGGACCGATACCCGTAAACTTCATTTACTTTAATGCAAGCAAGTATGGTGAATCGGCTTCACTCCTCAACTGGAAAACATCACAGGAAATAAATTCCGCATACTTTGATGTAGAGCGCAGCGATGATGCCGTCAATTTTCAATACATAGGCCGGGTGAATGCAGCAGGTAATTCAACATCCCCGCTTGAATATTCCTTTACAGATAATAACCCGGTGAACGGAATCAATTATTACAGGCTGCGGCAGGTTGACAGGGACGGGCATTTTATTTATACACCTACCAGGCAGGTTCGGTTTGAGAGATTGGATGCCGGCATGGTTAAGTATTTCCCGAATCCTACCAGCGGAAAATTGTATATAGAGATTCCGGAAAATATGCGCCTCGAGAGAAAAGTGATCAATATTACAAACGCCGCCGGTATTGTAATGGATCAGCAGAAAACAGGAAGCTGGAATACGTTGCGACTGGAAATTGACCTGGGTAAGTATGCAAAAGGGGTTTACTTTATCCAGGTGAAGACAGCAACTGCCAGCAGCGTACAGCGGGTAGTGTTGCAATAACGTTTCTTCTTCATACAAAAAGATCAGGGCAGCTTCGGCTGCTCTTTTCTTTTTGCAGTGTTTTAATACTAACGAATATGATCAGCCTTGTAATTGATTCAACAACCTGGTAGCCTGTTTTTCACTTTTAAGACCACAAAGTCTGGCCAGTTGTTTCCTCGTAATATCCGGGCTCTTTATCAATTCCCTGATCCTCTCTTTACGAAGCAAAGTGATATATTCATTGATGGTTGTGCCGGTTTCTTTTTTGAATACCCTGGTAAGATTGCGGCTACTCATAAATGCAATCTCTGCGAGTATTTCAATTGTAGGCTTCTTATCAAGATTCTCCTGCAACCAATCCTGTACTCGGTGTATGCCGTTGTGCATGTGGTTGCGAAAACCAAGAAAGATGCTTTGCTGTGCCTGTCCTCCGCTTCTCCTGTTGTAAATCACAAGTTCTCTTGATATCTGGTAGGCAAAATAATCGCCCCTGAGTTTTCCTATTATATGAAGGGCAATGTCTATTCCTGATGATGCCCCGGCACTGGTATAAATGCCGGTATCTTCAATAAACAGGATATTGTCAAGCACATGTGCAAGCGGGAATTTTTCTTTTAGTGTTTTCGTGTGTTTCCAATGTGTGGTACAATTCCGCCCGTTCAACAACCCTGTAAGCCCCAGCAGAAAAGCCCCATTGCATATAGCGCAAACATGAACCCCTTTGCTGTGTGATGTTGTTATCCAGTTCAACAATGCCACATCGGGGTTCAATCCACGGGAAAAGATATACCTGATATCTGCACTGCCGATGAAAATGTAATCACCTTTTTTAAGCTTCAGTTTTTTGTAATGCTGCAATTTTCCCAACGGCAGGTTGGAAGAACTGATGATCCCGTTTTCAAAAGAACAGTATTCGATACCGAGGTCGATACCATGATACTTTGCTTCTGAGAATACCTGCGAAGCTCCGGCCATATCAAGCAGGTTGGTATGCGGTAAAACCAAAAATGCTATCGTTGCACGGGACATACTTTTAAAACTTAATGTTGTTTTATGAACTTCCCAGAGGATTTAAATACTGATCATCAGAAAGAAAACTTTGCGTATAAATGTATCGCAATGAGAGTTTTTTAATAACTATCAACATTGACATGGTCTGCAAAATAGTGAATGGTCTCAGAAATTATCATAGTAGGTAAAATCGCCGGTGATAAGGCCGGATTCTATGGTGAAGATAGTGCAGACCGGCAAAGTAAATTTTGAACTGTCTGCCGCAGTGCCTGTTGAAATGAATTCAACAATAACGTGGTTGTTACCGGATGTGTATATTGCTTTCACGTCATCATGCACATCCGGGAAAGTCTTTTGAAGTTCGGCATATTTTTCACTGACCTGTTGCCTGGTTTGTTTTACAGTGCCGGGCCCTAAAGACGGATCTTTGAAATCGGCAGAAGCGGCATACATGTTTGCCATAGATTTCCAGTCGTGCCTGTTGAAATGCTCAAAGTACTTCTGAATGAGTTTTTCGTTTAAACCGGCCTGTTTAGCTGAATCAGCATCAGTACAGGAGTAGGGGCCGATGATGATTAAGAATAAGGGAATTAACTTTTTCATGGTATTACAATTTGGTTGAAAATGGTATCAGTTGTTGTAAAAATCTTCTGCATAGTGAAACAAGCGTGCTGTTCTGAAATCATCAATTATG
>JAFDXA010000397.1 GCA_018268185.1 Bacteroidota bacterium | reverse complement strand
TCCATGGAGTCCGTCCGGATTTTCAGCATCCGGTATTCCCTGATCTGTTTGGCATCCCCATAACCCGAGCCGGGCAGGTAATACCTGAGGGGGGTAAAAATGATCAGGGACGCAGTGATCCCCACCATCAGTACAAATAAGGTGCTCATTACAATGTATACGCTCAGGCGGGTGAGTTTGAATTTCACTACCTCTTCATAAGTATCCTCGTTCATTACCACCAGGCGATAATGATTGCGAAGTCTTTTTAATGTATTATTCGGATCCAGTTTGGCCATATATTTTATTCACATGCTAAAATTACTAAAGCAGATCGACAAAGTTCTGTAAGAAGATAAGTTTTGAACCAAACCGGTTAAAGAGTGGTTGGCAGGGTAATTTTTTTGCGCCGATATTTAACAAAACCCTTTTTGCAGAGGCTTCGATAAACGATGGCCAGGCATTAAATTTGGCAAGCGGATTGCAAAAAATAACCGATATTGAGGCCGCTTATATAATCTTATCGTATTCATGCCATACAGAAAGCAATTCTCCATACTTTCATTCCTGTTGCTGTGTGTTTTTTCGTCAGCATTATATGCCCAACCGACCTGGACATTTGAGCCTTTCGGAAAGGAAAAAAAGCCAGAGCAATACGAAGAGAAATTATTGCCTTCTGAAAAAACAAATAAGAAGTTCACCACATTCAGGCGCTTTCTCCAGAACACTACCACGCATTACAATTATTTTTTCAATGCTACCAATAAACTGAATGCTGTACTGGAAAGAGCTAAAATGTCGAACCAGGATGATTATTCAAAACTCCTGAGTTTCTATCCTTACAGCCTCGATAACACCGCATCACAGCAGGTAGAGCTTGATTCGGTTATTTATAAATCTACGGCAGCGATATTGTTGCACGACCTGCGGTCCGACTGGGTTGACAATATGTACCTGCTCATCGGTAAGGCTTATTACTTCAGAAAAGAATTCGATTCGGCTGCACTTACATTTCAATTCATCAACTACAACCTCTTCCCCCGTAAAAAGCATGAAGATGATAACAGGATAGTAGGAGAGAACCAGTCTGCAAAATCCAGCGTGATCTCCATTGCCAACCCCGAAAAAAGGAACGTTGTGCAAAAGGTAACCAGCAGGCCGCCGAGCAGGAACGATGCTCTGGTATGGCTTGCCCGCACTTTTATTGACCAGAAGGAATATGGCGATGCAGCGGGTATGATCAACATCCTCAACAACGATCCGAATCTTCCGAAGCGTTTGCGCAATGATATGGAAGAAGTGAATGCCTATTGGTTTTACATGCAGGAGAATTACGACAGTTCGGCTGCTCACCTGGAAAAGGCATTGTCGAATGCTGATACAAAACAGGATAAGTCGAGGTGGGAATTCCTGCTGGCTCAGATGTACGATATGACCGGCAACTATGATAAGGCTACAGATTATTACGCAAAGGCTGCCAAGCATACGGTTGACCCGGTGATGGATATTTTCGCAAGGCTGAACAGTGCGAAGATGTTTAAAGACAAAGGCAACACCCGTGAACTTGACAACAGCATTGCCCGCTTGCTTAAAATGGCCAGGAAAGATCGCTTTGAAGCATACCGCGACGTTATCTATTATTCTGCCGCAGAAATGAGCCTGCAGAAACCCGATACCACAAAAGCAAAACCACTATACCTGAAAAGCGTAAAGTACAATGCAGGTAATACAGCCTACAGGAACAAAGCTTTTCTGCAACTCGGTAATATCGCTTACGATCAGCGTCAATACAAACTGGCTGCATCTTATTACGACAGCCTTCAGCTGAATGACCCTTCTATACTTGCACAGGCAGAAATGATCAATGCAAGAAAAAACAGTCTGTCCAATATTGTAGCGCAGGTAAATATTATTGAAAGGGAAGACAGCCTGCAGAAAGTTGCTGCCATGCCCGCAGCTGAACGTGATGCGTTGATCAGGAAACTGGTAAAAAAATACCGCAAGGAAAATGGTATTAAGGAAGAAGATAATTCCGGCGGCACCATGATCACATTCAACAATAACTCCGACCAGGGAGCGGACCTGTTTGCTACAAACAGCAAAGGAGAATGGTATTTCTACAATGCCACAGCCAAATCGAGAGGGTACAACGATTTTAAATCCAAATGGGGCAAGCGTGATAATGTAGATAACTGGCGCCGCAAAGCTGCTATGGCGCAGGGGCTCAATGCAAATTCAAATATTGATATCGACAGGCCGCCAACGGATCCGATTAAAGATGGCGCCGGCAAAGACAAGCCTGCGGAATACTCCTATGAAGCATTCATGGAGAACCTTCCGCTTACACCTGAAAAAATAGACAGCAGCAATGCAACCATTGCCAAAAGCCTGGTAACATTGGCAAAGCTGTTCCGTGATGAACTGGAAGATTACGAAGAAGCGATCAACACTTACGATAATTACCTGCAACGATTCCCTGATAAATATCCTGATCCGGAAGTTTATCTTGGAATGTACATCTGCTACTCTAAATTGGGTAACACTGCAAAAGCAGATTATTATAAAAACCTGTTGAATACAAAATTTGCCGGCAGCGATGCAGCCAAATTGCTTTCTGATCCGGCCGCATTGAAACCAAATGAAAAGAACCCCGAAGCAACCAAACGTTATGCGGCCATATATGATCTTTTCATCGAAGGAAAATTTGCAGAAGCCGTTGATGCGAAGAAAAGAGCTGATAGTGTTTACGGGAAAAATTACTGGACACCACAGTTGTTATACATCGAGGCGGTGAACTACATCCGTGAACGTAATGATTCAACTGCAACAGATGTTTTGAAAAATATCATTGCCCTTTATCCAAAATCGCCGCTCAAGCCCAAGGCTGAAAATATGATCGAGGTTTTGAAGCGCCGTGCAGAAATAGAAACCTACCTCACGAACCTGCAGGTAACACGTGCGGAAGAAGATAAAATATTCATCAATGATACCGGGGCCGTAGTTGTTGAAAAGGCAAAACCGATTGAACAGCCTGCTGCAGTTAAACAGGTTACAGTGCCGGTGGTAAAACCGGTTATCAAGCAGGATAGCCTCCAGTTACCGGCTTCTATGGTAAGCGGTGCATTCAGGTGGCAGGCAGATAAACCGCATGTTGTTGTGATCATGCTTGATAAGGTGGATGCTGTATATGTGAATGAAGCCAAGAATGCATTTGACCGTTACAACCGGGAGAAATATTACAGCAAGCAATTGCAGATCAAAAAAGATGCGATCGATGCCCAGCGTACCTTACTCGTGTTCCAGTCATTTACCGATGCAACGGACGCCTATACCTATTTTGAAAAACTTAAAAAGGCGGCACCTGCAGAAATATCCTGGCTGCAGCCCAATAAATATTCTTTCCTGGTAATATCAGCAGATAACCTGGAACTGCTCAAGAGCAATAAAGATGTGAATGCATATAAAACACTTTTGAACAACCAGTACCCGGGTAAATTCTAAACCTGCAAAGGCATATAATTTTCTTACTTCTTCAAACTGAAACTGATTTATGACGCGTTCCGTTAGAATATTATGGCGATTGTTTTTTTATGGCTTCGGCTTATTCCTGCTGATGTTACTCTGCGCCAATTTCGGCCTCTTTGGAAAAATGCCTTCTATCAAAGAACTGGAAAACCCGGAAGCCGATCTTGCCAGCGAGATCATCAGTGCCGATGGTGTGCTCATGGGTAAATACTATTCAGAAAACAGGAGTGAAGTAAAGTATAGTGAGATATCTCCCAATGTGATTCATGCATTGATTGCAACAGAAGATGAAAGATTTTATGATCACTCCGGTATCGATGCACAGGCATTGGCACGTGTGGTATTTACAGCCGGAACACAAGGGGGCGGCAGTACCATTACACAGCAGGTAGCCAAGATGATGCTGGGCCAGGGCAGGGGAAATGTTTTAAGAAGGGGTATTGATAAACTCAAAGAGTGGATCGTGGCAGTAAAGCTGGAAAGAAATTTCACAAAAGAAGAGATACTCACGCTCTACCTGAACAGGGCTCCCTGGGGAAATGTGTATGGAATAAGGAACGCATCGAGAACTTACTTCCAGAAAGAACCTAAAGACCTTAAAATTGAAGAAGCCGCCGTGCTCATAGGCATGCTGAAAGGATTTATTTATGACCCGATCCGTTCACCCAAACGTTCGCTCGACAGGAGGAATACGGTTATCAGCCAGATGGCAGTTGCCAAAGAGCATTATCTCACCGAAGCGGAAGCAGAAAGACTGAAAGCAAAACCCCTCATCACCAATTATAAAACCATTGATGAGAACATCGGTATAGCACCTTACTATCGTTCTGTATTGGGAGGCGTTCTGAAAGAATGGGCCAAAACGCACAAGAACCCAAAAACAGGGGAGCCTTATGATATTTACCGTGATGGATTGAAAGTATATACCACGATTGATTCACGCATGCAACGGATTGCCGAAGAAGCAGTGCAGCAACACATGCCGGTGGTTCAAAAAAAGCTTGATGGTTATTTCAAATGGCGTGGCGATAAAATGTGGAAGGGGCATGAAAATGTGATAGAGGCCGCCATGAAATATACCGAGCGCTGGAAGAATATGGAAGAAGACGGGTTCAAGCCCGAAGAAATAAAAAAATCATTTCATGTACCTGTGAAGATGCGCATCTTCAGCTGGAGTGGTAACGATAAGCATGAAAAGGATACGGTGATGACGCCGTTCGATTCGATCAAGTATCACAAGCAATTACTGCAGACTTCCTTTGCTGCCATTGATCCGGCTACCGGTGAAATCAAATGCTGGGTAGGAGGTATCGATTACAAATGGTTCAAGTATGATCACGTTACAGCCAGGCGCCAGGTGGGTTCTACTTTTAAACCTTTGCTGTATACCCTGGCCGTAACCGATGCAGGTTATACACCAAGTACCTATATTGATGGAGGCCCGCTTACCTTGAGCGGGAAAACGATCAGTACGAGAGGAGGCACCATGGCCAACTGCCTCGCCTGGTCTGTGAACGGCGCCGCGTGGCACCTGATGGCCATCATAGGCGTGAAACGTACCATTGAATTTGCGCAGAACTGCGGTATCAAAACAAAGCTGCCGCCTTATCCATCTATCGCATTGGGAGCTGCTGAGATACCCATGCTGGAAATGCTCCAGGCTTTTACCATGTTTCCCAACAAAGGCTACAATACCGAACCCGTTTACCTGAGCAGGATAGAAGATAAAAATGGAAACCTGATACAGGATTTTCCGCTTGCACAAAGCAAACAGGTAATTGGAGAAGCCGATGCTTATACCATGGTGCAGATGATGAAGGGCGTTATTGCAATTGGTACAGCGAGGAGACTTAATGGTTACAGTATTCCTGTAGAGAAAGCAGGTAAAACAGGAACGACCAACGGTAATACGGATGGTTGGTTCATCGGTTATACGCCTGAGTTACTCGCAGGTACCTGGGTTGGTTGCGAAGATCCTTTTATCCCTATCTACCAGAATAACGGCGGTGGTGCAGAAATGTCGGCGCCTAACTGGGGACTTTTTATGAGTAAGGTTTATGCGAACAAAAAACTGGATTATGGAAAGGTTACCAAGTTTGAGGAACCGGCTGAACTGAAGAATGATCCGATCAATGCAGAAGTGAACTGGGAAGATATCCTGAGTAAAGGCGACAGTCTGCAGGAAAATGATAACGGGTACGATGCAGGTGATTTTTTTGAAAATGATATGAACAACAACGTTCCCGGGGAAGAGAACGAGGTGAAGAAAACAGATACGGCCGCACCTAAATCCAAAGACGGCAAGAAAGAAGAGCCCAAAGCAGTGATGAATAAACCTGCGGAGGATAAGAAGCCGGCGCCGAAACCAAAGGCTAATAATGATTATTAATGGATAACGTTTGGTGCTATTAAGGTTTTGACTGTTTTACTTTACGGTTTGGTTTATGCTGGTAAAATTACAGATCAGGGAACTGAATTTGAGTTTACAGTAGTACAAAAGCTTAATCAGGGAACCATCCGGAAAAAGCGGCGTATCCTTTTTCCGGGCTCTTTTTTTGATACTTTTTT
>JAFDXA010000396.1 GCA_018268185.1 Bacteroidota bacterium | reverse complement strand
TGCTGATATACGTTTCTTTTTTACTGGTGAATAAAAAACATAAGTGATGGCAATTGTAGAGCGATACAACGACATAAGAAAAGACTTGTTATATAACATCATTTTAGCACTCGGGGGCAATGATATGGACATAGAACAAAAATATTTCGATGTAAAAGCAGATTTGCTTTATGCTATTTTTAAACTGCTTGACGGTGGCGCAGGCGGTGGCGGCGGAACGTCGATAATTTCAAAGCCATACATCGTACAAAAAACTTTTACAGGTGCAGCCGGTGCCGGTGCGGTTGGCCCTGTTACACTCCCTGTAAATCCAACACCTGACGTTGAAGCGAATACTTTTTTAGATAACCTGTTTTTATTTGTTGAGATCCCGCTCGTTGGCGGCGTTGCCTCAGCTCTAAATTTTGGCTTTGAAGTAGATGGCCCAACCATCGGCCTCGATGATGTTACGGGCCTTATTTCCACGCTTAACGCAACCGGCAAAACCAGGATCATTACCCCGGAAATTATCAAGACAACAGCAGCAAGAAATTTTGCAATGAGTGTAACCGGCGCACCAATTACGGCCGGTAAAATCACTGCTATTGCTAAATACATTAAATATTGATACCAATGAAAAAACCGTTTTCAATTTTATTCTCTCTTCTTATTTCAATAGCTGCATTATCTCAACGGGTGCAGTTTATCGGGCTGCCCAACAACACAGTAGAAGTGCGCAATAATTTGCGGATTGCAGGGCTTCATAATAACGCAGAGCATGATAGCACCCTCATTGTAGATGAATATGGAAACGTTAAGCAAGTCAACAACGTTACAAACCTTTTATTACCGCTACAGGTTAAGGATAGCTTAGGGGAAAAATGGCAGTTTATAGATTCATCGTACTACACACTTCATAAAGCGATAACCAACGGTTCCCTGCTTCCTAAAAATGATACGATCAACTTACAGGGCAATGAGCTTCTCATAAAAAACGGTAATGCAGGCGGGAGTATGAGAATAGAATATGAAACCGTTGCCGGTTCTGCCTTTTCAGTTGGTAAAAGAACATTTTCCCCCACGTTTGCGGTGGGTGATAATACCGGCGTAATGGCCGGATCGTGGACACTCACCAACGGCGGCAACCTTACCGTTTCAACGTCTGCCACCGGGCGGCAAAATATGGTTATACTCAACAACTCGACCGGCAACCAGGATTTTGCACTTTCATACGATGATGATGGCACGTTTTACCTTTTCGATAAAACGAGATCCCGCAACCGCATAAAAATTGATACTGCAGGCGTTGTCTATGTTGAAACAGCGTTAAGCGTTGGGCCTTTAAATCTTGTAACCCCCAATAATGCAGCGATAGGAACGGGCAATAGTGTTAGTTCTGCCTCCGGAGCCTCTCTAGCCGTTGGCGAAAGCGGTATAATTGACGAAAACAGCGAAGCCGCTTTAATCGGTTACGGTTGGGGTAATGAAATCCATAATTCAAATGATGCAAAAGCAAGTGGAACGCAAAGCGTTGTTTTAAACTCTTCAGGCGGTATAGCGGAAGGCGTTGGCGCACACGTTTATGATTCCCCCGCCGGTACTGCCTTCGGTGGTGAAGGGCCGGAAGTTACCGGGCTGCATGGCCTCGCATTACAGGGAGGAAAGGCTAACGGAAATTATTCGGTTGCCATGCAAAAAGCAACGGCCAACGGGCTTAATTCCTTTGCTTCGGGAGATGGCAATATTGCTGATGGTGAAGGAACGGCGGTACTTGGTGGCACAAATAAAACCGGTTCCCGTGATAACACGGTTTACATTCCTTCCCTCAATATTTGGGGAGATAAAATTTTTATTGAAACAGGCAGCAACAAGCCTGTAGGCACCGCAACACTTTCAGCCGGTTCAGTAACGGTAAGCAATACAACCGTTACAGCGAATAGCCTCATATTTATAAACGGTAAGACCTGCACCAATTGCGGAGCATATAGATACGGATCAATAATACCGGGAACCTCTTTTGTAATCTCATCAACAAATGGTACTGATGCCAGTACAGTTACCTACCTAATCGTAAATTAATCAACAATGAAAAGTTTATTCTTTGCCTTGTGCCTGGTTGTAAATTCAGCCATGGCCAGTAACTACTATTTTAGCGATATTTCCGGGGATGATACCCGCACGGCTACGCAGGCACAAAACCCGTCAACCCCCTGGAAGAGTATTGCAAAGCTCAATAGCATTTTTTCAACGTTGTTACCAGGTGACAACATATTTTTTAAAGCGGGTGAAACTTTTTACGGTAATATCATCATCGGTAAAAGCGGTACCCCAGGCCAAAGGATCGTTTTAAACTCCTACGGTTCAGGACCGCAACCGGAAATAAAAGGGTGCCTGCCGGTAGCGTCCTGGGTGAGCGTTGGCGCAAACTTATGGGAAAGCGCAACGGCGGCCTCTTCAGTTTCTTACTGCAACATTGTTTCGATCAATGGCAATAATTACGCAATGGGCCGCACACCGGATGCCGGTTATTGGTCGATACCTTCCACCAATGGAACAACAACCATAACCGATGCAGCGCATTTAAACGCAACGGTTGTAAGCGCCGGGGCTGATGTGGTTTGCCGTGAGTTAATGTATCAGTTGAATAAACACAAGATCACCAACGTAACCGGCAACACCATCACATTCGATGCGGGGAGCTTGACGATTCCCGCCGGTTGGGGGTACTTTATTCAGAACGATGTAAAAGCCTGCAAT
>JAFDXA010000395.1 GCA_018268185.1 Bacteroidota bacterium | reverse complement strand
GGCTGTTGGCCAGCTTTATAAAGTAAGGTATCTTATTCCTGAAACCGGCCACTTTGCGGTACTCATAAATGCCGTTAACTGCAATGAGGCATCTGTTCTTCCTAATCCTGTACCACACTGCTTTTTTATCGAATATCTTTTCGCTGCGGGCATTGGCCATCTGTATCCTGAATTTTTTCAGCCGCTGTTCGTTCCGCCTCGTGAGCTGCCATAGCGTTGTTCCTCAAACCTGTACAGTTATACAGCATAGCAAATGAATGTTGCGCAACTGAAGGGGAATATGGCCATCAAAAATTGTCAAATAAGCTTACCTTATTCCGGTAAAATAATTGATCAGAGTTTTGTAGCGATAATATTTGTGGAAAATGTTTACTGGATTACTTTCAGTATTACGGTTTCTTTGTTCTTCAGTTGATTCAGCGGAATTCCCTTTTCACTTTTTTCATCAAGCACAACAACTGCATGCCCATAACCAAGATCTATCATAGCCCTGCCATCAATAACCCAGGCTGTACCCTGTATTACCTGGCCGGCAGCCGTATAATTGTTTTTCACCTGCAGGGCAGTTTCAAGTGTAAAATTCACTGATGTGCCTTTACCTGGTTCCAGGTTCTTGTACTTCCCTTTAATTTTGGCATATACATAAGAAACCTCTTCCCGGCCATGATCAATTACCTTTTTTATCTTACCCCTGGAGAGATCCTGCGGATGTGCGCCATCCCCTTCATTCACATTTACTTTCATAGAACCAAGTGTAAGTACGCCTATTCCGGATCTTCCTACCTGTTTTTGAGAAGAAGCTGTGTTAAAAATATTATACCCGAAGTTATTCATGTACAATTCAGGGAACTCAAATAATTCTTTTACTGCAATAATCTTATACACGTAAGCGGCCGTTTCCGGGTTCAGGTTCATCTGAAAATAGTTTTTGGTTTCCTGCTTTTCAATGGCGCTTTTTACTCTACCGATACCAACATTATATGCCGCTGCCGTTAATACCCATGATGAAATTTTAAAATGGTTGTGAATATAAAGGTAATTACGGGCTATCTCCTTACAGGCAGCAACAGTTGATTTGTCAAAATCAGTTCTTTCATCAACCAGGTCATTGATCACAAGCCCCCATTCCCTGGCAGTACCTTTCATCAATTGCCAAAAACCTCTCGCTCCTACCGGAGAAGAAATATCAACATTAAAACCGCTTTCTACAATAGCGAGGTATTTAAAATCCTGGGGGATATTGGCATCTGAAAGATATTTTTCAACATAGGGCATATACTTCTGTACATTGGCCTTTATAGAGGCAACATTTATATAACTTATCTGCCTCTTAATTGTCATCATCAGCTTGTTCTTCACAAAATCATCATCGAGTGGAATTTTTTCTCCGCAGAAATAAATATCATGTGCAACCACGGTTAAACGGGTACACATAATGGTGAATAAAATAACGATATAACGAAATTTCCATGTCATATTGAAGCATACCAATTTTGTTGCCGCTATGGCCGGGCAAACTCATCCCTGTAAACAGAGCCTTTTATGCCAAGTTCAAACCTGGTTTTGTTTTTACGGTCAGACAGCTCAAATTTCAGTTTATCCTTTTCACCTACATTGTAAGCCCTGCAGGCATAAATAATTACGGCCTCCCTGTTTGGTGTAATAATAGGCAGGTTATTCGGGTAGATATAAATGGGGTATAGTTTTATTTTAGTGCCGGTAGTTCTTTCCCAATTAAGCATCATAGCGCCGGTAAGAAAATCTTCTGCCGAACTGTTCTGAATAATAAATTTAAAATAAGCCATATCGCCCTCAAAATATATAGACTGGCAAATCAGTTTTACTTTATTATTCTTATCACTGATGGTAAGCCTGGGTTTATCGGCCAGCACCTCGTTAAAAATCCTGGTATTTTCTTTCGTATCAACAGCTTCATCATTCGAAGGCTGTTCCGGCGGGAGTTTGGTAAAATCAATTCCGGGATATTTCTGCTTCAATTCCTCATCCGTATATGGGATTGGTTTTACCTGGAGTTCATAGGGGCTTTCCGTTTGCTTAACCGGAACCGCATTCACTATTTCCTGCTCCCCGTGGGATTTTGTGTCGGCATTATTTCTTACCAGGGTACTGCCGGCTGGTTGCGTGTTTTTCTTTGCAAGCTGATCTGAACACATTTTTTTACCCCAACTGCAATACGAATCATCGGGCCTTATTTCAAGCGCTTCAGCATATTTTTTACGGGCAGCTTCAAAATCCCCGGCAGAAACAAGCGCAATGGCTTCCTTTCTTAATTCATAAAAGCGGTTTTCCCGCTCTTCTTCCTTCCTCGCCGCTTCTGCCTTATCGTTAATTGCTTTTTGTGCAGCAGCTTCTTTTAATTCAGCATCACAATACCGTATGAGTGATAAAGCATAAGTTTCTGTAGGCTTTATTTCGTGCAGTTCACGGTACACAGGTTTAGCCTGCTCAAATTGTTTTATCAATACAAGACTGTCTGCAATTGCTCTTTTTGCTTCATATCGCTCTTCTATGGCATTCAACCTCACTATCTCAGCCAGTTTCGCATTAACAACATCAAGCTGCTTCCGGGGCTCCTGCTCTGCAGGTTTTGCTACCAGGGCATCCTGCAAGGCCGTCCTGGCATTTTCATATTCTTCTTTGAGCATGTATGATTTCGCTTTTGACATTGCAAGGTCATACCTGCGTTTTGCTTCAGCCTCGGCAGCAAGTCTTTCCTTTCTTGCTTTCTCTGCTGCTGCTATTGCCTCCTGGGCAACCAGGATTTCCTTCAATTTTTCTTTAGGATAAGTTTCATTCTCTTTTACCGCAAGCGCTCCCTGGTAAAATTTAGCTGCTGCAGTGTAATTTTTTTTACTGAACTCCTGGTCGGCAGACCTGATGATTGACTGATACTTTGCTGCTAACGCTTTCTCCTTCTCAATCTTTAATTTTTCTTCCCGCGCCTTCTCGGCTATATCAGCTTCTATTTTTTCAATTTTTTTCAACTGCTCCTGGGGCCAGGGCTTGCGGGCAATAGCGAGGGCCTCTTTATAAGCCGGCCTGGCTTCATTGTAATTTTCGGCATCAAAAAGTTTATCTGCTTTTTCTATGGCGGCATTATACTTCCGTTCTATTTCCTTCAGCTCGTTTTCCTTTTTCTCTTTCTCAAGCCTTACCTGTTCTTTTTTCCGGGCTGTTTTCTCCAACTCCTCCTGCTCCTTTTTAATTTTATCAATACGCTCCAACTGTTCCTGCGGCCATTTATCGCCTGCAGCAAATTCCAGTGATTTGTTGTAGGCTATACGTGCTTTTTCAAACTCGCCATCAGTAAATAATTTATCAGCATTTTTTAAGGCTGCGTAGTATTTTTTCTGCAAGGCCTGCTTCTCTTTTTCTTTGCGGTCAGTTTCCTCTTTTTCTGTTCTGGCTTTTTGCTCAGCTAACCTGGCTTCGTTTTTTGAAGCGGCTATTTTATCAATTTCCTTCAGCTGTTTCCTGGGCTCTTCGCGGTTAAAAAAGCCGATAGCCTTATTGTATTGAACCCGGGCATTCTCATAATCTTCTTTTTGAAAGGCCCTGTCGCCAGCCAGCATGGCAGCTTTATAATTGCTCTCCTGTTCTTCCTTTTTTCCGTCCTCAGCAAGTTGCTGGTCTATTTCTGCTATGCGGCGGGTGGCAGTTTTATCATCTTTACTGATCACCAACGCCTGTTCATAAGAAAGCCGGGCCTCGTTTAGTTTATTTTGTTTTAAAAATTTATCCCCTGTGGCCATATAACTCTTATAAGCCTCCTGCAACTTCTTTTCCTCCTTGCCCTTATCGGCCAGTTTTTCCTTTACCGCATTTATTCTGTCTGTTACAATTACATCTTCGGGCCTCATTTTGTGAGCTTTCTCATAATAGCCCAGGGCTGCTTCATAATGCTGCTGTTTAAATTCCTGGTACCCCTTTTCGATGATGCCGTGATAATCTTCAGCTTCGCCGTTCCCTTTATTATTAACTGATCCTGTGCTTTTGGTTGCAACGGGAGCATCATCATTCTTTGCCTCCATTTTGGCATCTATCTTATCGTAGCTGGAATAGTCATAGATCGTTTGCCTGTCATCATTAAAATCAATATTCTTTTTGTAGGCAATGAGGAAATGCAGCGTTCGTTTTTTTAAAAGAATATAAATATGTTCAGGCCCGGTGTTCCTGCTGTCGGTTCCAACGGTCAACTGTTTTTGCTCGGGCAATGACCTGATCTGGTAATGGGTTGGCTCGGGTATGGTACGAAAGTTCAGAATTTCAGAAGGAAATTTTACTGCCACAGAAATGCGCTCGTTGGTATAAATGGTATCAATTACAGAATTCTGCGACCGGGCCACCATAATAGCGAAAATGAATGATATGAATGAACAGGAAAATTTGATGGAGCAACTTTTCATATACAAAGGAAAAAGATTATTCATAATGAATTTCTATCCATTCAATGCAACCTGTTTTATCATTACGGCGCACATTTATTTTATCTACCTGTACGAGGCGGTCTTTGCGAAAGCTGATCTTATTTGCATTTCGTTTCTTTCCTTTTAATTCCTGGCAAACCAGGTTAAATGCCTTCGGCTCCTTCTTATTTACTTTTACGGGAGTGGTAAGTCCACCGCAAAGGTAATCTTCAAATTTGAGCGATTTGAAATCTTCCCCATTCACAACCTGCTGAAACATGTTCTGCAATGTTTCATCGTTTATGAACTTCGTTGCAGGTGGCTCTGGTTCTGAATTTGTTTCCGGGATATCAGGTAGTACCGGGAGAGGCGTAACCGGCACCAGTTTCTTTTCCTCTTCCACTACAACTTCTTTCATAAATCTTAAACTACGTTCGCGGTTCAGCCTCACTTTTATGACATAGGTGCCGGGTGTATTAAACCTGAAGCGGGCTTTATAGCTGTTTTGTATCCCCATTTCAGGATGTTCGTCAACTTCCCACTCATAAAAATCGGCAGTTACTGCACAGGTATATACTTCTTCCTGCTGCGTAAGTGTAGACGAATTCCCCTCTATTTCTTTGCCTGTTGGTGCATTGGCAGGTTTATCTGCTTTAACAATGATAATTTTCTGAGATTCAAAACAATCAAGCCCTGCATTCAGTTTAACGAGGTATTCACCCTCTTTGCTGAATGTATGCTGGGTTACAGCCTCATAATCAGCAGGCGAATTATCACCAAAATCCCAGCTTACTTTCTTTGCAGTTGTTATTGCACGAAAGATAACAGGATCACCGGCTTTATAGGTATTTCCTGCTGTTTCGCTTTCTATGGATTTGTGTGTAAAATGAATTTCCGGGCATTCTTTTTTAACAGCCAGGCGATAGCCCAGTAGTATTGAGGATAAAATTATAAGGCCAATCATTGTTCCCCAGACCTTTTTATCCAGGCCCCCTGTTTTTCCTGTATATATGCTGTTACTGCCCATACCTGAATGTGGGTTAGTTAGAAATACCTCTTAGTTTATTGTAATTGGCTATATATATTCTTAAGGAATCCCTTGCCATCATCAACTCCTTATCTTTGGCTTCAAGCTGTGTTTGAAGATTTTCTTCTCCCAGGTTTTTCTGCGTTTGTGCTCTCATTATCTTTTTAGCCCTTCGAAAATCCTCCAGTGTGTTTACGATTGCTGTATACAATGAACGGTTATAAATGCCCGAGTCTGCATCAGAAACAATCTTATTAAGGTCTGCATTATTATCTACAATCTGGCTTTCAAGCAGCTCCGGTC
>JAFDXA010000394.1 GCA_018268185.1 Bacteroidota bacterium | reverse complement strand
TTGCTGGTAAAAGAAATAAACAACCTGCGCCATCAGCAGCACCAGGAAAAAAATAACGTTGAGGGTAAACAGGGCCACCAACGCATTTCCATCCTGCCCCAGGGTGAACTTGTTGCGCTTTATCTTTTTATACTCCGAATACCTGTCTGCTTCTCCCATAACGTGAATTGCTTCTTATGTAAATGTACAAAGCAATAAAACAAATTGCTGTTAACTTAATAGAAAGTCTGTTTATTGGTTTTATTCCAGAAAAGCACGATCAGGAACCCTATGAGGGCACCTCCCACGTGTGCAAAGTGAGCTATGTTATCATTGGCTGTTCTGCTTACTCCTCCAAACACATCCAGGGCAATCATACCAAGTATGGCCCATTTGGCTTTCACCGGGAAAGGTATTGGAACAATAAAGAGTTGCGTATTTGGAAAGAGGTATCCGAATGCTGCCAGTACTCCCATAATTGCCCCGGAAGCTCCAACGGTACAATTGATGCGAAGTGCGGTCTGGTATTGGTTCATCGTATCTGCATCCAATGTCATGTGATCTATCTGCCAGAAATCATACACATAAGACCCCATCTGCGCAAGACCTGCGCCCAATCCACATACAAGATAAAAAATCAGGAATCGTTTCGGCCCCCAGATACGCTCCAGCATCGTGCCGAACATCCACAGGGCAAGCATATTGAAAAGAATATGAAACAAACCCCCATGCATGAACATGTGTGTTACCAGCTGGTGGGGCTTGAACATCTCCGATTTATAATGATGAAGGGCGAACAGGTCGTTGACCTTATTTAAAGGCTCCATTCCCCCAAAAGCCATCTGTGCAAAAAAAACGATCGCATTGATGATGATCAGGTTTAAAACAATAGGTGTTGTTCTCTGAAAACTATTTCCGTAAGACATGCTGTAAAATTAATGATTAACGGGTTGTGCTGTTAAGTTTTGACTTTTTTGCTTTACGGGGTGATTTATGATGGTTGAAGTTACAGACCAGGGAACTGAATTTGAGTTTACAGTAGTACTAAAGCTTAATCAGGGAACCATCCGGAAAAAGCGGCGTATCCTTTTTCCGGGCTCCTTTTTTGATACTTTTTTGAAGAAGCAAAAAAGTATGGAAGAAAGACAGGAAGGCCTTCATCAATCAATGGCTCTTATTGAAAATTTCAATAGCGCCATATGTTAATCATTAAAACCCTCCTTCCGTTTCAGCAAAACAACACATTCAATGTGGTGTGTATGCGGGAACATATCAACAGGCTGTACTTTTTCAACGCTGTATTTTTCGCTCAACAGGTTTATATCCCTTGCCTGCGTAGCAGTATTACAACTTACATAAACAATTGTTGGTGCTTCTATCTCCAGGAGTTTCATCACAAGTTTTTCATGCATGCCTGCACGTGGCGGATCGGTAATGATCACATCCGGCCTGCCGTGTTCTGCAAAAAAAGCATCATTGCAGATCTTTATCACATCTCCCGCAAAGAAGGAAGCGTGTTCAATGTTGTTCAAGGCCGCATTCTTCTTTGCATCTTCAATGGCGTCTTCTATCACTTCAACCCCGATTACTTTCCTGGCAAGCCTGCTCACGAAAATGCCGATACTGCCGGTGCCGCAGTAAAGATCATATACGGTTTCATTGCCGGTAAGCCCTGCAAAATCGCGGGCCACTGCGTATAATTTTTCCGCCTGCTTTGTGTTGGTCTGGAAAAATGATTTCGGACTGATGATAAACTCCAGGTCTTCCAGCTTTTCAATGGCATAACCTTTTCCTGAATAAACCTGCGGCTCCAGGTCATAAATGGTATCGTTCCATTTCGGATTGATGGTATATAAAAGCGTAGTGATCTCCGGAACCTGTTGCAGCAGGTGATCCAGCAAAGCCACCCGGTTGTGCTCGTCTTCATGATTGATGCAGATGTTCACCATCAATTCCCCTGTTGTACAATACCGGATGATGATATTGCGAAGCCAGCCGCTGTGCTCCCTGATATTATAGAACCGAAGCCCCTGCGCTTTGGCAAAATCACGGATGGTATTCCTGATCCGGTTGTTCACTTCATCCATCAGGTAGCATTCCCGGATATCGATCACCTTATCAAATATCCTGGGCGCATGAAAACCGAGCGCATCCTGCTGTGCCGACACAGATGCTTCGCCGATCTCCTCAGTTGTAAGAAATCTTTTATTGCTGAAAGTAAACTCCAGTTTGTTCCGGTAATGAATGGTATCATCCGAGCCAATAATAGGCATGATACCCGGCAACTCAACCTTTCCTATCCGCCGGAGGTTTTGTTCAGCCTCCTGTTGCTTGTACAGCAATTGCTTTTCATAAGGCAGCATCTGCCACTTGCAACCGCCGCAGGTACCGAAATGACTGCAGAACGGTTGCAACCTGTCGGTGGCCGGAACTTTTATTTCCATGGCCCGGGCTTCGGCCCAGTCTTTCTTGTTTTTGGTAATAAGTATGTCTGCCGTATCACCGGGAACAGCCCCGGATATGAATATCACTTTTCCATCCTGCCGGGCAATTGCCTTTCCTTCCGCCGCATAATCCGTAACTGCCACATTCTCCAGTATAATTTTTTTGTTCCTTTTTTTCACCGGGCAAAATTAGCATGGTTCAGGGGTAATTCTGCTTTGCCTGTTGTGAAAACTTTACAATGCCGGTTCGGGAATAGTTAAATGTTGCTTCATTGTTAACGATTTGTAATTTTTCACTACCGCTTTACGTTGAAATGCAGTATAAACGGCGCATTT
>JAFDXA010000393.1 GCA_018268185.1 Bacteroidota bacterium | reverse complement strand
GAACAGGTATTCTTCTTTCATACCGATAATAACGGCGCTTTCATTTTTCCATTTTTCCGGGATAGCAGTTACCTTGAATTGATCTTCTACGTTTCCGCCTATAGCCGGTGCCTGCGCATTGGAGATCAACGGCCCACCAATCAATAGGCACAACAATAGTTTTAACCGGGATACAGCAATCGATTTAATCATGATGATTTATTGTTTACTTAAGACCACCTGGTCGTTATAAAATTTATTGATTTCTGCGATAAAAGCATTCCAGGCCTCAAAATCAGCTTTTTTCAAAATAGCTTTGCTGATGCTGATGGTCTTTGTATATAAAATACTCTTGCCCTTGTTTACGTAAGATCCTTCAAATGTATAGCCTGCCCCGCTCTTCTTAACAGGAGTCGGAATATAATCAACTTTATATCCTGCTGGAACTGTTAGTTCTGATTGCGCTGATAAATAATATTTCTGGTTGAACTCATAATCATTCTTCCTGTCGGCTGGCATTTCAAGGCTGCCAAATTCCTTATCCCAATCCATCACAATGTATAATTCATTGCCGGCTTTTGTAACCTGGTTGTTTGCTTTGAAATCGTATTTCAGTTGTAAAGGTTTCTGGCGGTCCTTGAAATCAGAATTGCTGATGTTCAACACTTCAATATTATTATTGTCTTTTCTTAAAAACGAAGCGAGGCTTTCTGATTTTTTATCCGTTTGCAAAGAAGCAAATGCCTGTTGTACAGTAATTTTTGATTCCCCATTGTATTCTTCTACGGCAGATCCGGTAAGTTGGTTATCAGCCAATGCAATTTTCCTCGTAACATTTTGTTTATTCCTTTCTGCAGGAAATTCCGGTATTCTGTCGAGTATATGATTTTTCCCGTCTTCAATAAGTACCTGCTTTCCCTGTATGCGTTGAGCATAATCATTCAGAGCTATGAATTCTTCTGTTCCATCCAGGAAATATTTTTTTCCGTTCAGGATCACCGTACAGATCATGTGATTGTCTACCACAAGTGATGGAAGGGAATAATCATAAGGAAGATCAGATGTGCCGATCCATGTGAGCCGGGCATCATAACCCGCGATGGTGAGCATGGCTTTCAGCAGGTTGGCCTTGCCTTTACAATCACCGTACTTCTTTTTAAAAACGTTCTGTGCAGCATCTGGTTTAAATCCCATAATGCCGTTCTCAAAAGCGATGTAACGGATATTATCCTGCACCCAGTAAAAAATGCTTTCTATTTTTTCCAGGTCTGTTTTTTTGTTGGCCGTAAGTTCTGTCACTTTGGTTTTCAGTGTTTCGGGATCATTGCCAATACTGCTGCACACGGTACTGTACCAACTATACAGGTCTTTTACTGATTCAAAAAGTACGGTACGCTTTCCTCCATCCGAAAAAGCCCTGGCCACGCAAACAATGTGCGGGAAACTGATGGCATGATTGGGCGAATGAGGTTCCCTTTTATATGCCGGCACCAGCTGTATGTGAAAACTTACCCGGGTGATATCGCCATCTTTTACTGAAGTTTTTTCAATATTATACCCGTTGAAGTTAAATTCACGAAGATCCATTTCAAGCCATGAAGGAATGTTGAATTGTATGATCCTGTCGGCAACAGGATAATGCTTCGGCAGGTATTCCGTGGTGAGGAATTTAATATCACGGTAGTTTTCGGTATGCGAGTACGTAAATGGCTTCCCTTTTTCTGTAAACTGAAATTTGATCACGCAGAGTTTTTCATCGCTGTGAAAAATATCCTCACTGCTGTAATCGCTGCAGCTTTTCTGAAATGCTACTTCTTTTTTATCGGCATTCTGTAGTTTGATGTTGTCGATTGATGTCTCATCATTGTAAAAAAGGCCATCCTCATATTTAATGTAGTCTTTTAACGGAACAAGTATAACCTCCTCCTGAACCGTAGCCTTCACCTTACTTTCTCCTTCGGCGGCATTGGGGTTCAGTGAAAAATCTATTACTTCTTTGTGAGAGGCTGCTACCAGTTCTTCTTTGGGAAACTTTGCTTTCCAGTCAGCTAACTTATCCGTATAACTTGTCTGGGCTATCGAAAAATCAACACAACAAAACAACAATAAACCGGTAAGTAATCCAGGGCACTTGTATTGCATCTTCATTGGTTTAGGTGCAGTAATATATTTATTTTTTCCAAAACAACTATGCGATGTTAATCTGTTAACAAAAATAGCTGGGAATGAACCCGGAGAATGAGTAACATCAGTTGGATATTCCCAATAATAGTCGGGTGACCGGTTCAATCAACGATATAACGAAAGGTAATATTAATACGGACTTGCAAAGGTTTGGCGGTTTTGGGAATGGCGTGCAGCCAGTGGTGCTGTGTAGAGCCCTGCATGAGTAAAAGGCTGCCGTGTGTAAGTTCAATATTGAGCCTCAGTGATTTTTCTGAACCGTGTTTCAATTGAAACTTCCTTGATGCCCCGAAACTTACGGAGCAGATCACAGGATCGATACCAAGTTCTTTTTCATTGTCGCGATGCCAGCCCATGCTGTCTTGCCCATCCCGATATAAATTGAGTAAAGCGCTGTTAAAACGGTGGCCGGTAGCTGACTCTATCCTTCTTTTGATTTCCTGCAGGACCTTCGTCCAGTAAGCTGGCTTCATTGTTATGCCTGAATAGCTGTACAGTTTCCCTTCATCTCCGTACCAGGCCGTTAACCGGGGTTGCATAACCTGCTTCCCGAAAATAACAATGGGTTCCTGTTTCCAGTTTATTTCTTTTAGAAGCTGATCCAAATACCAATCACTTTCTTTTATTGTAAAGAAGCCGGGAAATAAAAAAACTTCACCATCTTTCGGAAGCAGGTTTACGGAGCCGGTCATTTTTTGATTCGGATTTTCTGCAAGCTAATTTCATTTGCAAATACAAGATACCCCTGTTTAACTTTCACTATTCAGCTTTGCAGCTTCCCAGCCAAGTATGGCAGTCTTACGCGTAGTTCCCCAATGGTACTCACCAAAATCGCCGCTTGCACGAACAACCCTGTGGCAAGGGATCAGGTAAGCTATAGGATTGCTGGCTACGGCGGTTCCAACAGCACGAGAGGCTGATGGGTTGCCAATTTTTGCTGCCAGGCCTCCGTAGGTATCAATAGAACCAAAGGGCAGTTTCAATAAAGTTTCCCATACTTTCAATTGAAAGCCGGTTCCTTTTAAATGAAGTTTTACCTCGTCGATCTTTTGCCAGTCCTGCGTAAAGATGAACAAGGCCTGTTGCTGAAGCCGGTCTGCAAACTGTCTGAAACCTGCCCGTGGAAAATGTTGTTTCAATGCATCAAAGGCTTCTGCTTCATTGTCGGCAAAAGCCATATAACATATTCCTTTGCCGGTTGATGCCACGATCATATTTCCAAAAGGTGTTTCTGCAAAACTGTAATTGATAGCAAGTGCAGCTCCTTCATTTTTAAATTCCCCCGGTGTCATTCCTTCAATTTTAATGAACAGGTCGTGAAGCCTGCCGGTACCGGAAAGGCCGGTATCATAAGCGGCATGCAACAGGGATGTTCCGGATTCCCGCAAAAGTCGTTTTGAATGTTCAATGCTGATGTATTGAAGGAACTGTTTGGGAGTAACTCCTGCCCATTCTTTAAACATTCTTTGAAAATGAAATGGGCTCAGGTGAATATGGGATGCTACTTCTTCGAGCGATGGTTGGTTTCTGAAATTGTTCCGGTAAAATGCAATGGCTTCTGCGATCCGCTTGTAATTCAATTCCTGCTGT